>JBKDZK010000862.1:0-2485 GCA_047971205.1 Draconibacterium sp. | reverse complement strand
AGTGTGAAAAACGGGGCGTTCACGTTTAGTTTTGTGGTTCCCAAAGATATTTCATACAGTTTGGGAGAAGGAAAAATAATGTACTATGCCGATAATGGCCTGGAAGATGCGCACGGAGCTTTTGATAATTTCAATATTGGCGGTGCAGGCTCGGATATTACTGACAACCAGGGACCGGAAATCGATCTCTTTCTGGATTCTCCCGATTTTGAATCGGGCGATAAAACCAGTAAAAGCCCAACCCTGATGGCCAATTTGTCGGATGATAACGGTATTAACACGGTGGGAACCGGTATCGGACATGATATTACCGCGGTGATCGACGGAGATTACTCCAAAGTATATGTACTGAATGCCTATTACAAGGCCAACACCGACGATCACACCAGCGGAACCGTAGCTTTTCCCTTGTCGGGTTTGTCGGAGGGAAAACACACCCTGCGCTTAAAAGTGTGGGATGTGGCCAACAATTCTTCCGAAAAGGAAATAGAGTTTGAAGTTACCAACGAGCTGGAGATCACCGAAATCAGTAATTATCCGAATCCGCTTTCGGATTATACCTATTTTGTGCTGAAGCACAACCAGCCCGGTGCCACTTTGGATGTTATTTTTGAGGTGTACGATCAAAACGGGCGATCGGTAGATCGTTTTCAAACCACTGTGGGCTCAAACGGTAACACTACCAACCCTGTTCGCTGGGACATTACCGGGTCGCGGATTGCTACAACGCCGGGTGTTTATGTCTATCGTGCGATTGTACAAAATGCTGACGGGGTAATTTCTTCAAAATCAGGAAAAATGATTGTTGCCCAATAATTTTTAAGGACAGGTAAAATTTTTGGGGAAAAGTTCCGTTCACTTATGTATGAAATATGCCTGCAAAGACAATTGTACTATCTTTGCACGCTCAATTTTAGATAGATTATGATTAGATTTTTTCGTCTTTTTGTTGTGTTGGTGCTGGTTTTCATCACGGTTGAAAACGTAAAAGCGCAGGGTACCTTATCGGGTGCGAATACCATTACTACCGGTGTTCCTTTTTTGGGAATTACCCCTGATTCGAGAGCAGGTGGTATGGGTGATGTGGGGGTTGGTACTTCTGCCGATGTGACATCACAGCACTGGAACCCCGCAAAATATGTATTTATGGAAAGCGAAATGGGAGTGGGACTTTCGTATTCGCCCTGGCTTCGCAACCTGGTTGACGACATAAACCTGGCTTATTTGTCGGGCTATAAAAAACTGGATGATATTCAGGCGGTGAGCGCATCGTTGCGTTATTTTGCTTTGGGCGATATCACTTTTACCAGCGACCAGGGACAGTTTGTAAGTCAGCAAAGCCCCAATGAATTTGCCATTGACCTGGCTTATTCGCGGAAACTGTCGGATGTTTTCTCCGGATCGGTAGCTGTTCGCTACATTCGCTCCGATCTGACTGCCGGACAGGATGTGAACGGCGTGCCTACTTATCCGGGTAGTTCCTATGCTGCCGACGTAGCCTTTTATTATTACAACGAATTCAGAAGAAGCCGGAAGAATAATTCTTTTTCGGCTGGTGTCAATATCCAGAATATAGGTTCCAAGATTTCCTATACCGATGGAGAAATAAAAGACTTTATACCGACTACTTTGAAGTTGGGAGCTTCTTACACCACGGAGTTGGATAATTACAACTCATTCTCTTTTTCGGTGGAAGCCAATAAATTGCTGGTTCCGACACCTCCGGTCGATTCAACTGCTTACGGCGAAGATGACGTAATCTGGGCCGGCGGTATCAATTCGGATATTGGAGTGATCGAAGGGATTTTCAAATCATTCGGTGATGCGCCGGGTGGATTGAAAGAAGAGTTGCAGGAAATTGCCTGGTCGGTAGGTGTTGAATACTGGTACAACAAACAGTTTGCGCTTCGTGCCGGTTATTTCTACGAAAACGAATTTAAAGGAAACCGTAAATACCTGACTGCCGGTGCGGGTTTGAAAATGAACGTTTTTGCGCTCGATTTTTCTTACCTTCTGCCTACGCAGCGAAACCATCCACTTGAAAATACACTGCGGTTCTCGTTGTCGTTCGACATCGACGCATTTAGCAATCAGCGATAATGAATTTCCGTATTGGAGTAGGATATGATGTACACCGTCTGGCCGAGGGGGAAAGCCTCTGGTTGGGCGGTATTTTAATTCCGCATCACAAAGGAACGGTAGCCCATTCCGATGGCGATGTGGTGATACATGCCATTTGCGATGCCCTGCTGGGGGCCTTAAAACTGCGCGATATCGGTACCAATTTTCCGGATACCGCAGCCGGGTTTAAGGACATTGACAGTAAAATTCTGCTGGCCCGCTCTTATGAACTGGTAAAAGAGAAAGGCTATTCGATCGTTAACATCGATGCGTCCATCAGTGCACAACAACCCAAATTAAAGCCCTACATTCCGCAAATGGAACAAACCATGGCCGATGTGCTGGGAATTGATGTGGATTGTTT
>JBKDZK010000861.1:0-2965 GCA_047971205.1 Draconibacterium sp. | reverse complement strand
AACGCAAGCGCCGCCACCACCAGCACGGTCCACAGAAAAACAGACGAACGCGTGCTTTCGTTGATTTGAGCTTCTGCCAGCAAAACAGGAGGTACAAGTTTTTCGAGATTCGATTGCATCTCGCCATACACCAGTTCGGTGTATCCGTTTTTCCCCACTGCTGTTTGTCCCGAAGTGGTAACCCAGCACAGGAAATCGCTCAACTCACTGTTTTCGGGGAAGGCAGGAGCTACGGCGTAAATGCTGTGAACCAATGTACGCGGATATTTTCCGATCCACACAGAGCGTTCAAATTGTTCGGGATTGGCGTAAAAGTTTTCGTTGTAATCCAGTCGGCCATTTCCGTTCCGGTCAATCGGCAGTAATTTGATTTTTTCAGCAAAGGCCTGTTCTGCAGTGTTCAGAACGGTGGACAAACTACAAAATCCAACGGCGTGTTTATCTTTCTGAATCGCAGCCAGGAACTCTTCTTTCGGAAGCGCTTTCTGCCCGGCGATTTTTGCAGGATCGGTTTCCAGAAATTTGGGCACCGACAATTTTACTTCTGTGTCGTCCAACACGTACAAATTCACCGGCTCGCCTTCCGGGCTGGTTTTACTATCCACCATGGAAGCAAGCTCTTTAGCCGAAAATCCGTTCTCGGAAATGGAACTTACTGAAGGATTCGCTTCGTTGTAAACAGCCACAATCACTTCGCGGCCCAGTGTCATCAGCCACATCGATTCGGCCGACATGGATGTGCCGGGCTGCTGCATAACAAAACCAAGCGAACCTTCGTCGCTTACCTTGCTGCTGATTTCAGCCAGCTCCACAGAAGAAAGCTCACAGTTGAACCCGGCGTTACTTTTCCGGTATTCGGTGATCCACGAATCAACCAGACCGTGTGTTTCCGGTGTTGCAAAAATCTTTACAGGCTCGTCGCTTGCTGCCGGTGTTCCGGCATTTTGGCTGCTCGCTCCGCCAATTACCAGCAGGAGCAGCACTACTGTTATAAAAATCCTGGTTTTCATTGTTGAATTGATTTTAACGTTTTTTTATGGGTACCTGAACCCAATTTTTGGATTCTTTTTCCACCAGAAATACCTTATCCAACTTTGAGACCAAACTCACAAAACACTCATATACTGAAACTTACACAACATATACACTCCAACCCCAACACACGAAGTGTTGAATATCTTTACAGTTATTTCCAGCGATTCAGATATATCGCTGACTTACTGAACATTATCACACCTGCTGAAAAATGCAACAGGTGTTGCATTTTTCAACACTCAATTACATAAGAACTGAGCTACAAGCATATTAAGGCTTAGTTTTTTTTTGAAAATAATTTAAGGGAAGTGTTTTGGAGGGATAATAAATAGAAAGCCTTTCAAGAAAGTTTCTCACGCAAAGTACGCTAAGTTTTCCCCAAAAAGAACGCAAATACAAAAACTCATAGGAAACATCTGCGACCTTTGAACTTCTTCTTTTCTTTGCGGGAACTAAATTCAAACGGCTTTGAGCAGAAAAACCTATTCAACATTTTTCCAGCCATCAAAAAGCGATGAAATGAATCTTTAATTGCAATCGCAAAATTCTGAGTTGTAAAACTGCACCAACTCCCCTTGCTGAACATCGCTCAATCTGAGACCAGTTTTCAGAAGTTTTGCATTTGCTAAATCGAGGCGATAGATTTCATTCACTGACGAATCTTTGGAAATGTAGTACCCTCCATTCAAGTAATACCAATTAGCAGGACGTATTTCTGTTTCTTCATCCATTTTCACTTTTCTGTCTTTCAAATCGTAGATTGTAATTCCCGCCAGATCGGAATGCCATGGCGAAACAATGTAACGTTGATCTTTGGTAACAAAAAAGAAGCCTCCCCGAAGATTTTGAATCTTGCCCGTTTCATCAATCAGTATTAAACGGCCATCGTAATCGCCAAATTTTGTTCCGATAACCATTCCTTTAACCGGTTGCGAACTGAAATTCAACCCGTAGCGGTCGCCCACAGCCGACATATCGTTAAATTTTAAACTATCAACAGGCAGGTTATTTTTGTAGCTTACTATTTTGCCACGGCACAGAAAATCATCCCCCATTCTCCAGCCCGAGTTATTTAACTGGTATATTTTTACCAATACATCCCCAATTTCAAAATATCGTGTGTTCTCGTTTTTGTAGTTTTTCCACCATTCTTTTAACTCCTGAACCATTTCGGGGGTAGTAGTCGGAGTGGCTACCAAGGGATGAAAAAGTTGATTTCTCCTGTAATAGTCCAGAAACATGGCAGAAAAGCCACCGATTGTACTTTCCACATCTGGCCTCTGACTGGAAAAGACATTCATCATACTCCTACAAGGCTCCTGAGATTCCAGGTTACTCATTAAAAATTTGAGGTCGTCGTACGATAGCCAGTTTCTGACATCGAGTCTCGTGCCACTATTAATATCGTTATCGTAAATTTCTCCATAAGTAACATATTTGCTTTCATCCGGATCGGGCATAAAATTTACTATCGGCTTAAAACGCAGACGGGCAAAAAGCGTTTGGACATTCATTTTGCGCAAGTCGCCAACATGGTTTTTACTCAGCGGCGACTGATTGGGTATTTCAATGTTTTTCGATCTTAAAACCGGACTTTTGAAATCATTGTTTTCTACACTGCATCTTAACTGAAATAGCCCGTCTTTTCCAATATTTATGAACAATGGAATTTCATTGCTATTATCAACCAACTGCAAAGTTGTAAACGCTTCATTTTTTTCATTGTCTATTTCCGCTTTACCTCCCAGGAAAAAAGAAGCCTGTAGTTCTGCGACACCCGTAAATTGTTTCTGAGGCTCACCGTTTTGGTTTACTTGGAAAACATAATCAATACTACTATATGTATTTTGTGTAAATGAAAGCTCAACTTTCACATTATCGTCAGTCCCTTCCATTTGGTAGTTTTTACCCGAACCAAGATAATCTGGCA
>JBKDZK010000860.1:0-7820 GCA_047971205.1 Draconibacterium sp. | reverse complement strand
AATCGCTGAAAACCGAATTTTCTTTATTTCACCCCTCTGTCAGCCATAGAGGCTGACATCTCCCCTCAATGAGGGAGAAAAAGCGGAACCCCATGGCAGAGCCAAGGGGAATTATTAGATTCAAATAGCTCAGGCATAGAAAATATTCAAATCAGCTAGGATTTCTTTCCTCTATTATCCATTGGCTTATCAGCCGGATTTTACTATTTGTCATGACACAAATAGTAAACACAAAAGTCTAGGCTGCGTCCGCTTCGCACGAAAAAGCTACGTGCTGCCCGGCTAAGAGTTCGGAACTCCCCCGAGTACTCGGGGTCAAACAGCCGACCTCTTTTAACGCCGTCTTCACTTGTTTTTCGGCTCACCGCCCGAGGCCCACGTACGCGATCTCTCACAGCCACAGAATGAGATGGCCTATTTTTATCAATCCAAGAATCGAAACCCCGGGTTAGTGAGAGCGGGAAGCTCTGAGGAATCGAGGAGATCACCCCTGCCTGCCGGCAGGCAGGCGTCCGAACTTAGTCGGGGTGAAGATGATGGGTGAAGATAAAAATCAGCCTTGACTTTTCTGCTTCGTCTTTGCGTCAAGGCAAAGATGAAGGCCTCCGGAAGGAAAAACAAATCTCAAAAACAACCATATCCAACACATCTGTTAAAAACATTTTCAATATCGTTACTTTGAAAAAGTATATATTACAATCTATATTTATTCTGTGTTTAGAGCTAGCAGTTACAATGAAAATCTATTCAAAAAGAATCTTAAAATCCACCCGCAACCAATCTAAACTTCCCCCAAAGATTGTAATTATAGACTGCTTTCCTGACTAACAAGATTAAACGATTGTGGGCGACAACAGTCAAAGTCCAAGTTATTATTTCACGAACCATATAATTGTGCTGTGCATATACGAATCGAAAATCTGAACAAGGTCTACAAGGGAGGCAGCTACGCGGTTAAAAATCTGAACCTGGAGATCCCCAACGGAATGTTTGGCCTACTGGGACCCAACGGAGCCGGAAAATCCACCCTCATGCGAATACTGGTTACCCTAATGAAGCCAACCAGTGGCAAAGTCTATTTTAACGATTTTGAACTGTCGAAAAACAGAAGACAAATACGTTCGATGCTGGGGTACCTCCCGCAGGATTTCAGTTTTTTTTCAAAATTAAAAACCTACGAATTCCTCGACTATGCAGCCCGCCTTTCAGGAATGAAAAACGGGGCCGCTCGGCGCACCGCGGTAGACCAGATGCTCGAAGAAGTTGGGCTTTTTGAAGCACGCGACCGGAATGCCAACAAGCTTTCGGGAGGTATGAAACGACGCCTGGGAATTGCGCAGGCTCTGATCAACGACCCTAAAGTGATTATTGTGGATGAGCCCACCACCGGGCTCGACCCCGAAGAACGCATCCGTTTCCGGAACCTGCTTTCGACCATCAGCACCCGCGATGTGATCATCATCCTTTCCACCCATATTGTGGGAGATATTTCGAGCACCTGCAACAACATGGCCCTGCTGAACAAAGGAAAACTGGCCTTTACCGGTTCGCCCGAACAGCTGATCAAACAAGCCGAAGGCAATGTTTGGCAAATTGAAGCCACCGAACATGAGTACCTTGAGATCAACGAAAAATACCCGGTCATTTCCACCATTCCCATCGACGGAGGATGGGAAGTGCAGGTAGTGGCCAACGACATTAACGGCTACCAGGGAAAACAAATTGCGCCCAACCTCGAACACGCTTATGTTCATTTTATGGAAAACAAACTAGATCAATGGTCAAACGCCTAAAACTGCAACAATGATTTCATTACACAACATATTTTCCATTGCCAAGTACGAACGAAAAACGCTGTTCCGCAGCTGGTTCTTCCGCATATTCAGCGTTTTGTCGTTGCTGGTTTTATTTGGAATGAATTTCGGGATGGTAATCCAGGGCGGCGGAAGCGATGGCTGGGCCATCCGTGCCATTCCAAGCGCTATCCCCTATTTTAACCTGCTGATACTGAACGTAGCACAAGCCATTATAGCGGTTTTCCTGGCCTCCGATTTCTTAAAACGCGATAAAAAACTCGATACCACCGAGGTTATCTACATGCGTTCGATGACCAACGGCGA
This sequence comes from Draconibacterium sp., assembly GCA_047971205.1. GTDB lineage: Bacteria > Bacteroidota > Bacteroidia > Bacteroidales > Prolixibacteraceae > Draconibacterium. The sequence continues at coordinate 5,700 of JBKDZK010000860.1, read as the reverse complement.
GTACGTGATCGGGAAAACGCTGGGCAACATGCAGGTTTTTCTGACCCTGAATATTGCGGTGGTCATCATGGCACTTATTTTCAACATGCTAAGCGAAGGAACCGTTGTAAACTGGGCCTCTTACGGGATCTACCTGCTGCTGATCAGTATTCCCACCCTGGTTTTTATCATGGGTCTTTCGTTCCTGCTGATGAGCGTTATCCGCAACCAGGCCATCACTTTTGTTCTGGTGCTCGGTTACATCGGGATAACCCTGTTCCTGATCCAGGCCAAATTTTACTACATCTTCGACTACATGGCCTTCAACATTCCGATGCTAAGTTCCGATGTGGTGGGCTTTGGCAACCTCCCCGTAATTCTCGCACACCGCGGAATCTACTTCGGACTGGGAGCCGGGTTTATTTTTCTGACCATATTTTTACTGAAACGACTGCCACAGTCTGAAGGAATGACCTGGTTTTCGCTGATATTCAGCATTGCTTTTATTGGCGGAGCCGGCTACCTGGCATTTAATCATATCAATTACTTCAAAAATGCAGAGAAAATACGGGCTGAGATCGTGGAGCTCAACGATAAGTATGTGAGTGAACCCATGGTTTCGATTGTGGCCAACACCCTGAATGTAAGCCACCAGGGAAAAACGATTGATGTTTCTTCTGAACTGGTGGTTGCAAATGACACCCGGAAACCCATGGAAAAACTAATTTTCAGCCTCAATGGTGGTTTGAAAATAAATGCCCTGAAAATAAACGGAACATCCACACCTTTTTTGCGCGACAAACAACTCGTGATTATTTCAGACAGGGTGAACCTGCAGGCCGGAGACACGGCCAACATCAGCTTTTCCTACTCAGGATCGATTGACGAAACTTACTGCTACCTCGACATTGACGAAGAAACCAGGCTCGAAAAATATGGCAAATTTGTATTGAACGTCGACAAACGCTATGCTTTTATCGATCCTAGTTTTGTGCTACTCACCAAAGAAGCCAACTGGTATCCCAAAGCCGGTGTTACCTATAGTTCGAAGGACGTTAGCTGGCACCAACCGCAGTTTACCAGCTTTGATCTGCGAGTAAAAACAATCCCTGGCTTACAGGCCATTTCGCAGGGAACCATCCAGGAAATATCGGCCGGAGAGTTCCGCTTCGAAAACGAAAATCCGTTAACACAGGTATCGCTTACCATCGGAAAATACAAGCAAAAAAAGATAGAAGGAAAAGACGTGGAATTTGGCGTCTGGTATTTCGACGGGCACGATTATTTCTCGCAGGCATTCCCCGAATCAAAAGATACCATTCCGGCCATTATCAATGAACGTTTTGAAGATTTTATCCGTACTTACAACCTGGAGTTCGGCGCCAAAAGCTTGTCGATTGTAGAAGTTCCCGCGCAGTTTAAAACCTACGAACGCATGTGGACCTCCATCCAGGAAGCGGTTCAACCGGGGCAGGTTTTCCTACCCGAAAAGGGTTTTATGATACGCGAAGCCGATTTTAAGAAGCAAAAAGAATACATGGGGCGCTGGGGAGGCCGTGATGGCGACATGACCGACCAGGATAAAGAAATACGGGTACTGGAAGGATTCCTCCGGAAATTCACTACCGAAACGGAAGAAAACCGCAATTTCAGCCGCGGGCAAATGACCATGAACCAGTTTGGAAATCCGTATTTTATTTTCCCGATGCTGTACAATTTCCAAAACAACATTCAGTCTGACAGATGGCCGATTACCAACCGGGTATTTGAAGCTTACCTGAAAAACCAGACCCTGGACATGCGCTCGATTTTTATGAGCAACATGAACGGCGAAAGCGAAGACGTACTCGCCAATATTGCGCTTCAGGACGAAACATTTGAGCAAATACTGGCCGATCCCGATCAGAAAGACATCGTTGACAATGTAATTAAACTAAAAGGCGACGTGTTGTTCTCGATGATTCAGTGGAAAGCCGGACAACAGGAATTTGAAGATTTCCTGCGTAAAATACTGGCTGAAAATAAATTCAAAAACATTAGTTTTGAAGACTTTGACCGCCGGATCAACGAGGCCTTTGGCATTCAGCTGGTACCAATCATGGACGACTGGTTCAAAGCACGGGCGCTTCCGGGTTACCTGATTGCGCCGGTAAAAGCAGTGAAAGTAAAAAGCGGCGATGCCATGCAAACAATGATCAGCACCAAAATAACCAACTTCTCGGATGTTGAAGGCCTGGTAAAACTGTCGTTCCGCATGGGCGGCGGTGGCGGCAGAGGAGGCTTTGGTCCGCGCGGCGGCGGTGGAAACGACGATGTAATCAACAAACTCGTATTCCTGGAGGCACACCAGACAAAAGAACTAAGTTATCTTTTTGATGGCGAACCAAGACTGGTTATTCTGAATACCATGACGTCGAAAAATGTCCCGCAAACCATGATGGAGGGCTTCCGCGAAATTGAAGAGGATCCCAAAGGGAAACCCGAGGAAAAGGAAATCGTTACCGATGTTCCTGTTCAGCTAAAACAACCCAACGAAACGGTGGTGGACAACGAAGATACTGAATTCAAAATCACCAGCAATCACCACGTAAGTTTACTCGAAAAAATGATTGTCAAAGAAAAAGAACAAACCCGCCGTTACCAGGGAGTGAACTGGTGGAGGCCGCCAACCAGCTGGACTGCCACTACCAACGATGAATTTTACGGCGAATACGTTCGTTCGGGCTACTACATCAAAGGCGGCGAAGGCGACCAGGTAGCTACCTGGAATGTTCCGGTGCAAAAAGCCGGGTATTACGATGTTTATTTTCACCTGTATAAAATGCGCCAGCGTGGCCGCGACCGTGGAGAAGACAAAGGAAACTACAATTTTATTATTCACGGAGACGATGGCCCCGAAGAAGTAGCCCTTGATATTCCAAATGCTGAAACGGGATGGAACCACCTGGGATCGTTCTACTTCTCGCCCGACACGGCGAAAATAGAACTAAGCAACAAAACACAACTCAGAATGGTGTTTGCCGATGCGGTTAAAATAGTTGAGTTGTAAATCGGAAGACCATGACACCCGCCGGTTGACAATAGAGTAAGTTACCGGCCCTTTCGCTAAAATGCGGTAGTTTAAAAGATAGAAAACAAAACAAACTTAATAAGATGAAGAAGAGCAAGTTCAAACAATTTCAGAAAACCATTCTTCTGGTAGCCTTCCTGGCAACGGGCATTTTTACGGCTCCGGCGCAGGAAGCACTTACACTGGCAAAAGCCTTGAGTATTGCCGAAACCGGCAGCCCCGATCTGCAACAATCGCTGCTAAACCTGGAGCGTTATCAAAAAAGCCTGGAAGCACAGCGTGCTGCCCTGAAATCAAGGTTTTCGCTGGAAGTGAACCCGGCCAATTACAGCAAACAACGCCGTTTCGACAACCGTTTTTCAGAATGGTATACCAACGAAAATTTTGAATCAAATACTTTATTTACGATTTCGCAACCCATTCTGCCCACCGACGGAACCATCTCTCTTACCAACGAATTCGGGTGGTCGAGCAGTAAATCAACCCTTTCATCCGACGAAAATAGAAGCGAGGTTTTCTTTAACAACTTATACCTGAATTTAAATCAGCCACTTTTCACTTACAACCGGTTGAAACTGGAACTAAAGCAGCTGGAACTGAACCTGGAAAATGCCAACATCAGCTATGCCATTCAGCGCCTTAATCTGGAAAAAAATGTGACCCAGTATTTCTACAATGTTTACATGGCCCAAATGAACCTGAGTATTGCCAGGGAAGAGCTGACCAACACCCAGAAAAGCTACGACATTATTGTTAACAAGGTAACTGCCGGTTTGGCTGCCAAAGAAGAACAATACCAGGCTGAACTGAACCTTTCCACGGCCAAATCAACGGTTCAAAACAACGAAGTAAATTTCGAGAATGCCAAAGATCAGCTCAAACTTTACCTCGGAATGGATTTGTACCAGGACATCATGATCCTGGCCGACATCAGCGCCAACCCGGTGAAAGTGGATCTTGATCTCGCCATTCAAAACGGACTCGATTCAAGAATGGAGCTTCGTCAGCGCGAAATTGACGTGGAAAACAGCCAGTTTAACCTGATTGAAACCAAAGCCTTAAACGAATTTAAAGGTGAAATGAACCTGCGTTTTGGGATTACCGGCGACAACAAGGATTTTGGAAACATTTACGAAAACCCAACCAAAAGTCCGTCGGTAGGCGTAAGCTTTAACATCCCGATCTTCGACTGGGGCGAAAAGAAAGCACGAATTGCCGCCGCAGAAGCATCCATCCGCTCGCAGGAACTAAACCTGTCGGAAGAGAAAAAACAGATCATCGTGGATATTCGCCAGGTTTACCGGAACCTGCAAAACCAACTGACGCAGATCGACATTGCCAAACAGAACGAGCGCAATGCACAGCTAACCTACGAAATTAATCTGGAACGTTACGAGAACGGCGACCTTACGGGTATGGACCTGAACTTGTACCAAACCCAGCTCTCGGAAAAAAAGATCTCTTACAGCCAGGCGCTCATCAATTACAAGATTGAATTACTCAACCTCAAAATTCAATCGCTGTTTGATTTTGAAAGAGGAGAAAAAATCCTTCCCAATGAACTTTACCTCACACAAGACAAAAAATAACCACTGAAAAACTTAGAAAAATGAAGAATATAAAATTCCTTTACCTGGCTATTATTGTTGCAAGCGCTATTTCGTGTAACAACCAGCCTTCGTCAGAAAGCAGCGATTTGGCCGTACCCGTTTCGGTTGAAACCGTCAAGTTAAAAAGCATTCAGCAATTTATAACCACCACCGGAACAGCCAAAGCAAAGTCGGAGACCGAACTCACTTCAGAAATTGAAGGTGATTATCAGCTTCAGGTAAATCCGAAAACAGGCCGTAAGTTTAAATTGGGCGACCGTGTTGAAAAAGGCCAGCCCATCATCAAATTCGAAAACGAAGAATACCTGAACGGACTGACCATCGACTCCAAAAAACTGAACCTTGAGATTTCGCAGCAGGAATACGAAAAGCAAAAATCGCTGTACGAAAAAGGCGGTGTTACCCTGCGTGAACTAAGAAATTCGGAAGTTTCATCGATCAATGCCCAGTACGAATTCGAACGGGCCCAGATTCAGCTGGCAAAAATGCAGGTGGTGGCACCCTTTGCAGGTGTAGTTGTGGAGCTTCCGTACTACACCGAAGGAGTGCGTGTTTCATCGGGTCAAACCATGGTTAAACTGATGAGCTACGACCAGATGTATGTGGAGATAAATCTTCCGGAAAAAAACATTTCGGAAATACAGGTAGGGCAAAATGTGCTGATTACCAATTACACGCTTACCCAGGATACTTTGCCCGGGCGCGTTACCGAACTGTCGCCGGTGATCAGCGACGAAACCCGCACTTTTGCGGGAAAACTTCAGATCGACAACCCGGAACTGAAACTTCGTCCGGGAATGTTTATCAAAGCCAACATCATCACCGCCCAAAAAGACAGCGTGGTGGTTATTCCCAAAGATATTATCCTGTCGGGATCGCGCGGAAAATATGTGTTTGTTGTGGGCCGTAACAGCTCGGCCGACGATCGCCGCATTACGACCGGAATTTCAAACCAGGATGAAATTGAGATTGTGGAAGGCCTTGCACCCAACGATCGTTTGATCATCAAAGGGTTTGAAACGCTTCGCGATAATTCAAAAG
>JBKDZK010000859.1:0-5541 GCA_047971205.1 Draconibacterium sp. | reverse complement strand
GTTGACTTAATTGATAACATGTGAAAAAATAGATGGAATTAAATACTTATAAATTGAATACTCTCTCTCAACCTGCTTAGAACGGCAGGTAGACGGCGGCGATAATGGTTGTAGAAGTATTCATCGAAGTATTTTTTCTATTTGTTCGACAAATATAGGCCGGAAAAATGCAAAATGCAACTCAATGTAACATTATGTCTTGACAATGAGGGATTTTTTATGCTATCAAGAAGTAATGGGAGTTGGACAATCGAAACATCTTTGATTTGGAAGTTGTATTAATATCATCGAGGCCCTAAAAATCTGTCTCCGTTAAAATGAATCATATGTTCAGGAAATTCCATAATCCAAACTTCTGTATCCCAGGCAATGTCATTTGTATGTTTTTTGAACTCTGAAAAATCAGGGAATGCGGAAACATAGATTTTACCTGCTGTGCAATCTTTTAAAAATTCCTCTAATTCAACTATTCGTTTTGGAGACATGGGGCCATGTGAAGTAACAGCCTCTATTAAATAAAGCCAATTTTTCTTCTCATCATAAATTACTATGTCAGGCAATTTACTGTGTTCGGTAATAGGAATTCCAATCCTTTCAAGTATTTCCTTGTCTATGTGTAAATTCTTTTTCTCTGTATCTCCAACATAAAGTACAGTTGAACCTTGAGCAAATCGTGAAGCTAACTCTTCAACAACAGCAGCCTGAACCTCATGGTGTTTTCCCGGAGATAACATTAGAATTTTGCCATCTGAAAGGTTTAACGGAACCCTGGACATCTCCCGGTCTTTGCTGTACTTATCCTTTAATGCTCCAATTTTAGAAGTGAAGTTCTCCAATGTTTTTGCCCATTTTCTTGTTTGGTAATTTTTTATCGTTTCAAGTGCAATCTCGGAAATTGCATAATGCGCCCGAGGACTGTTTACCGGTAAATCGGGTATGTCAGGATTGTAATCAGCAATTCCGGCTTGCACAAATTGGTGCAAAACTTGTCTTCTAAAGGTTTCTCTGGTGTTTGGAGCGTATTCCTTCTGATAATTCTCAGAAATAAAATTCATTATTCCTTTTGATACTCCATGACTTTGTCTGAAAGCTTTTGACCACTTATCGTTTTCTTTAAGATTGCATAAAGCAAGTAAAGTATATCCGGAGATTTCATTTTGTTGAGCTTCAGGCAACCCCAACTCTCTTAAAATTGCCTGTGCTTCTTGTAGTTTTGGCATAAGGTTTTTCTAAAAGGACTTCATTTACAATTTCATCTACAACACTTTTTTCAGGAGTGTTATATTCTTTTATTTTTTTACCAATTAAGATTATATCATCTAACGCCGGCATTTTAATTTGCTTTAGTTCAGTGGCACCAACCTGCGTATTCCCATTAAAAGTTCTGAAATAAGTATCAAACAAGCTACTGCTGAAAAGTGCTGAAATTCCCCAGATTTCATTTTCTGACAGATCTCCGTTTGGACGATGAATATAATTTAAATGATTCTCAAAACCAATCATTTCAATTTCAAAATTTGATGAAAAGAATGGACAACACACCAACCTGCTTTTATCGTCTTTCGAGCTAAATCTTCGAAGTAATATATAGTTTTTATTTTTGAGTAATACTTTTCTTGAGTCCTCCGAATTAATTATAAAACCAGGTTTGTTCCCTTTTTGCAGCGGATAACAAAATTCCATTTCTTTTATATTGTGCAGCCAGATTAAAGGCGAAAGAGAGCTATTTATAACCCCTTCCGTTTTCAGAAATTCGGTACACCGAAATGCGACAACCGGACCTGTTGATATTTGAATATTGTAGTCATTCAGCGTATTTTGCCACTTTTTAAAGATCTCAATTGTGTTGGTCTCTTTTTCATTTGACGGAATAAATAAAATTTTATCTTTTGATTTTAAGTCGATTAAAGCACTGGTTTTAAATACTTGTTTTGCCGGACTATTCAGCCCATTATCACATTCAGAGACCGTAATACAAATTTCTGAATTGGGCCGTTTTGTTGCACGTAGGATTATATTTTCCTGAAGAACATTATCATTCTTGAACATTTTATTTCGCGATTCGAAGATATGTATGTTTGAGATACTTACCTCGTTGAAGAACGATTGTCTGAAAGCCTTGAAATAATTTCCTGCTGCAAAACTTCGGGGTGTTATAAAAATCAATTCTCCCTCTGGTTTTAATAATTTAGCAGCTACTCCCATAAACAAGGAATAAATATTTGGCTGACCATATACCAACTCTTTTGCAGCAATGGCACGTTTGTCTGTTTTTGGGATTTTAAAATAGGGTGAATTTGAAATTATGTAATCAAATTGATTCACTTTTTCTCGTCCAAACAAGGTAGATGCATTGAATACATTTGAATTTTCAATGACAAAATCAGTTTGATTGATTGTATATTTTAACCTGACATTTCTTTCTTTTAGCCAGGAGTTTAGAAAGTCAATTACTTTCCGGGTAGTCGGGAATACATGTTGATCCGTCTCAAACAGAGATAATTCAATCTCTGTTATGTTTGATTTTTGAATCAGTTTTTCAATTAATGAACAGCTTAAGATTCCAGTGCCACAACCAGGATCGAGGATTGAAATCTTATTGGATTTCGGCTTTGCCCAATTTCCCATGAAATCAGCAATCTGTTTGGGAGTAAAAAACTGTCCGTTATCTTTTTTATGTTTATCAGATGTCGTACGAGCATACTCCTGACCGATAAACTCAGCAAACTCAGAAGGTAATTTATTTTTTTCTTTTAAGTCCATCATTCCACAAAAGTAGTCAATCTGGAAGGTGTTAACAATATCCGATTTTTGAAATGTCAGACTTTCGAACGAATGATGATCAAATCATGAATTTGGATCTTCAATTAAGTATTAAAATAAATGGGAGAGACCTAGCATTTAGGCAGCGCATCAAAATGCGCCAGTCCTCCTTCGGATGTTTCCCTGTATTTGCTTTGCAGATCGATGCCGGTGTTGTACATGGTTTCCACCACTTCGTCGAAGCTGATGCGGTGGCGTCCGTCGGTCAGCAACGAATAATTGTTGTGGGCAACAGCACGCTCGGCAGCAAAGGCGTTTCGTTCGATGCACGGGATCTGAACCAGTCCGGCAACCGGGTCGCAGGTATGTCCGAGGTGATGTTCCAGGCCCATTTCGGCTGAATATTCAATCTGGTTGATACTGCCACCCATCATTTGCGTAGCGGCTCCCGAGGCCATTGCACAGGCAGTGCCTACTTCGCCCTGGCAGCCCACTTCAGCACCTGAAATCGATGCATTGGTTTTTACGATGTTCCCGATAAGGCCGGCTGTTGCTAGTGCCCGCAAAATGGTTTTCTTTTCCGTTTTGTGCACTTTTCTGAAATACTGAAGTACCGCAGGAAGAACGCCGCAGGCTCCGCAAGTGGGAGCGGCCACAATTTTTCCTCCGGAAGCATTTTCCTCCGAAACCGCCAGCGCAAAAGAAAAAAGCTGCGAACGGCGTTTAAACGGCGTGGCAAAGTTTTGTCCTTTTACATTGAAGGATGCTGCTTTTCTTGGGAGCCGAAGCCCGCCTGGCAAATTTCCGTCGGTGGCCAGACCTCTTTTTATACTGGCCAGCATCACTTCCCAAACTTCATCCAGAAAATCCCAGATATCGCTTCCTTCATACTCCTCCACGTATTCCCAGAATTGCTTTTCATTCCGGTTGCACCAGGTCATTATCTCCTGCATGGTGCTGTGCGGATAGATACTGATGGTTTCCGATTCGGTAAAATCATCGATCAAGGCACCGCCTCCGACACTGTAACAGGTCCATTCATCCAAAATAGCATCAGCTGAATCAAAAGCTGTAAACTTTAAGGCATTCAAGTATCTTTTAACCCAAAAGCTGCTGGTAAAGCAGGTAGTTTTCTTCATCAAAAACACAAAAGATAACTTCGTCTACCTGGTTCTTCTCTTTTGCAAAATGCCGAACCATTTGAATGGCGATTTGTGCCGCTTCTTCTTTGGGGTAGCCATAAACTCCGGTGCTGATGTTGGGAAAAGCAATGCTTTTTACCTGGTGGTTTTCGGCTATTTCAAGACTTCTCTGATAGCAGGAAGCCAGTTTCTCTGCTTCGTTGTTCCGGCCGTTGTAATACACCGGGCCAACCGTGTGGATTACAAATTTTGCTGGTAACTTGTAGCCCTGAGTTATTTTAGCATCGCCGGTTTTGCAGCCGTTCAGCGTGCGGCATTCTTTCAGCAATTCGGGCCCGGCAGCACGGTGGATGGCGCCATCTACTCCGCCGCCACCCAACAAGGTTTGGTTGGCGGCGTTGACAATGGCATCCACTTTTAGCCGGGTGATATCTCCCGGGTGCAGGCTTATTCTGGTCATGATTTCAAATTTTCCTCTAAATTACAAAACTGCTTAGAAGCCCAGAAATCGTTTGGCGTTAACATGGGCTATCAAATCAAATTTGTCTCCAAAAGCTTCTTTAAAATCCTCGAAATATTGTTTTAACGTGGGCCCGAAAAACTGAGTGAGGTAAAAGTCGGAACCGTAAAGAATTTTCGATTTTTCGTAATCGCTCAGTTTATCAAAAAAGTTGATTTTGAACGTTTTCAATTCCTCTTTGATGGAGAAGGAAAGTTTTTGGTCAGCAGGAGATTCAATCAGCATTCCTTCCGAAAAGCAGGACAGATCGGTGTATGCGTTGGGATACTCCGGGTTCTTTACCAAATCAAAGATTGCTTTCGACCAGTTGTCGATAAAACCGGCGCGGTAAAGTGCATTCCAAACTTTGGCACGTTCCGAAATGGTCAGGTTCTCGCGCAGGTACATGGTGTTTTTCTTCTTTTTATAGGCTGCCAGCACCACGGCTTTGTCTTCTGCAGAAAGCGGCACAATGGCATCTTCAAAAATGTCGGCATCCACTTCCCTGAATTTAATTGCGTAATTCACGTATTCCATAATCTGGCCGCTGCCGCCAAAGTGTGCAAAATTGATCTTCAGGTTTGGGTATTTCCGAAGCACTAGTTCCCACAGCTGCGGATGATTTAGTTTCTTGGCCCGTTCTTCAATGGCTTCGCCAATGTGGCGGCTAAAGAAACGGTAATCGAAACGCAACGGTTTGTCGGGTTTTACAATGTTGTTGTTGAGCAGCACGTCGCCTCTGACTTCCAAAATAGTGGAGAAACAGGCAAAACCAGCGTTGGAGTTATGAACGGTGATCGGAATCTGGTGCTGTTGGCAAAGCGCGTAAACGCCTTGCTGTGTGTCGGTCCCCATTAAAACCGGATCGGTGGGAGAGAAGCCTGCCGGAGCATATAGTTTTACCCCGTAAAACAAGGCATCATCAGCCAGAATTTTCTCCTTGAGTTTTTCCACCATGTTTACAGATCCTTTGTACTCGCGGCGCGGATCGACACCAAAAAAAGGTTTGATCTGCTCGTATTTGGCCGAGAGGTATTCCAGATCGGCAATTTGCTGTTGGTAGTTGGCGTTGTCAAATATCTCGACTTCTTCGTCAGATTTCACCTTGAATTTTTTATGAAAGGCTTTCACCTGCTT
>JBKDZK010000858.1:0-2562 GCA_047971205.1 Draconibacterium sp. | reverse complement strand
GTATAACCACTGATTTGCTGCCGGATGTCGTTCTGTGCAAATGCAAAAATGGGAAACTGGATGAGAAAGCTAAGGCTTAGCAGGATGTTCGTTTTCATGCTCTGGTTTTTATCGGGTGTTGATGTGTACAAAAGTAAAAACACATTTTGATTTTGCAACACTCAGCCGGTAATTTCCAAAAGGATAAATTGCATGATTACATCATAAAAATAATAATTTTGCCGGACAGCGATTTGCTTCGTCTGTTGTATTATTTAATCGATCGAATATGTTGGAAATTGAACGCAAGTTTCTGGTAGATACTAACAAGTGGAAGCCGTCGGTTGCCGGCGAGAGAATACGACAGGGATATCTGTCAACCGATAAGGAGAGAGTGGTGCGGGTGCGCACAAAGGGCGACACCGCATTTCTGACCATTAAGGGAAAAATGCAGGGAATCACACGAACCGAGTTTGAGTATGAAATTCCGGTAGATGATGCGTTGGCATTATTGAAAATGTGTTTGAATCACCCGATTGAGAAAACCCGCTACAAGGAACTTCATTTCGGAAAATGGTGGGAGATAGATGTTTTTGAAGGTGAAAATGAGGGATTGCTTCTGGCCGAGATTGAGTTGCAACATGAAAATGAACAGGTACAATTGCCTGGATGGGTTGGGGAAGAAGTGACACAGGATTTGCGGTATTACAATTCGTACATGTCTCAAACGCCTTATTCGTTCTGGTGAAATTGTGTTGCAGCGTTAAATAATTTATTAATAGTTAATTGTTGAAAGTAAAACTGAGAATTTATGTTCATGAATAACATAAATACTAATTTTACGTTTCCAACTAAAAGCTAAAAAACAAGTCAATGTTCCATTTCAAAAAGAAATCAATATTCATTGTTCTCTTTGGCGTATTTCTGTTTCAGTACTCGTTTGCACAGGAGAATGTAAAAAGTGAAGATGAAAAAGTATTGGAGAACGGGATCCGTATTCTTCGCAATTATTTTTTGGAAGATAATAACTGGCATCTAACACAGTCAGATGTTCATTCAAACATTTCAGGACTTATAAATTTTCTGGAAGATAAACCGATTGACTCGATTCTGAATAATCTGAATCAGACACAACAACGCGACAGTATTTATGTGTACCGTTTGCCCGGAAATGTGAAAGACAGTTTACAGGTCCCTGGGTATATTTCATCGGCGCTTGTTCAGCAGAATGTTGAAAAAATAGCCTCCGATTTCAGAAGCGAGGTCGAAAAAAATCCGATTCCGGTTCCGGAGCGGGTGATTGACGATGCCAAACGTTTGGCCCCGGTAGTTCCGGAAGGAAAAGGACTGGATCTTTTTGCCGATTCTGTTTATTCGTTCCCAAAACAACTGATTATTCCCGAAGTTATTCCGGATTCGGTGCTTAATTCGCCGGAGCAATTCAAAAAGCTGGTGGCGATCGATAGCCTGCGCAATGTGTATGTTGAACAGAAACGACTGGCCTACAACGATTCTGTTACCAACGAGTTTGTAAACAAACGGGTGGCCGATTTCAGAAAACTGGTGTTTGAAGAGCAACTTCGGTTCAGAACCAAGCGCTATAAAGACGAAGTAACTCTTAACAATTACGAGGTGCTGAATGAGTACAACAACCGCGAAATTGCGATGGTTAACGACAGCATCAGAACTGTAATTGAAGTGTTAACTGCATATGCCGACTATATCGACACTACCTCGATCCGGATGAAAAACCTGAATGGCGAGGGGAGCGACATTGTGTTGCAAAACAACATGGAACGCTTTGCGCGGGTATGGTTGAAAAACGAACAAAAAGATTCGCTCCAGTTGCTGATAAAATCTACCGGAAAGCGGGAAATGCAGTTTCTGCTGAATGACGGAGTAACTTTTAGCCGTTTTTCTACCCGTCAGACCAAAGGTTTTGATTTTGAAACCTTGAAAACCGACCACTCGAAGTTCTCTAAACTGGGGAAAAGTTACGAGCTGGAAACTCCCTGGGTGATTGGTGGCGACGGCAATGCAGGATTCACGCAGACCTATTTCGAAAACTGGAAAAAAGGGGGACAAAGTGCACTCTCCATATTGTTGGTGTTAAAAGGCTTTGCCAACTACAACAGCGCCAACGGGAAAAAGAAATGGGAAAACTCGGCCGAAATTCGTAACGGCTGGATGAAACCCGGTGGTGGCGAGGAAGTGCGTAAAAACGACGATAAATTTGAATTTACATCGCGCTTTGGTTTAAGTGCCTACAAAAAATGGTTCTACAGTACTGAATTGAACTTTAATACCCAGTTTTTCAGAGGGTATAAATATCCGAAAGCCAATAATCCAACGCCTATCTCTGCCTTTTTGGGGCCTTCCAAAACCGTTTTCAAAATAGGTATGGACTACAAACCCAACAATCAGTTTTCGATGTTGCTTTCTCCTTTGTCGCTCAAAAATGTGTTTGTAAAGGATACTGCATTGATTGATCAGACAAAATTTGGTATTGATGCCGATAAAAGGGCTTTCTGGGAAATTGGTTTGAACGCCGACCTGAAAATGAATACCAAGATTACGGACGAT
>JBKDZK010000857.1:0-1569 GCA_047971205.1 Draconibacterium sp. | reverse complement strand
GCTCAATATTTAGATCTATAAGAAGAGGATAATTGGCACTAAAGATAGTCGCAACTTTATCATAAAATAGATTAAAACATGGTGCTTTTCTATATGAGTTATGAATTAATTTCAATTGATTCTTATTCCACTTACCATCATTAGAGATTGGCAATTGATTAATTAAAATTTCCTTTTCGGCAAGAGGTACTGAAAGCAATTTTGGCCCCTGTGGAGTTTTAATCTGCACCCTATTAGTAAAACTACTTTTTGAATGCCTAACGTCATCTAATAAGACGAAAACATCGGCCTTAGCCATTTTATAAAAATAACCTAGCCACGGCATAAAGTTCGGCTGATGTATTGCAACTTTCATATGTTACATGTTTTTTGTAAGTAATATAAGTTCTCTGCCCGATGTGGTATCTTTCCGCCTACTGTCGATTTGTAACCCATTTTTTGTATAAAAATTAATCGCCCGCTCATTTTCTGAATATACATTTAAACTAACGGCTTCCATCAATAGTGATTTGGCAACTATCTCAAACCTATCATATAGTTTTTGGCCAATTTGTTTTCCACGATAATTTTTATCCACCATGAATTTGTGAATATGAGACGTTCGGTTTTCTTTGGAAGAAGCAATGATATAACCAACTAACTCTTTACCCAAACATGCCGCTAAACTCAAATTATATTTATTGGGAAGTTCGTATAAGAAATTCGATTCGTCCCAGTATTCATCTGGTTCACTTTTTAAAATATCTATAAACCTTGATAGATTTTGGGCCAAGAAAACTTTGTCGATTGCGTGTATTACAATACCCATCTGATAACCTCAAAAGCCTCAGCATATTCAGTCCCAATTTGTACCCCCCGTGTTGTGGCCAAGGCATACACAAACTCTTTAGAAACATATCTTCTGTGACTTTGCGATTTATAGTTTTGCAATGCCTCAAACTTTCTCTGGACATCTATCTCACCTAGTTTTACAAAAGAGGTTGTATTAAAACTAAGGTTGTTCCAGATTAACTCGTATCCTAAAACCGTTCGGTCTTTGAAAGCCCTAACGCCTTCTTTCGCAACGGTTGTATGGTCTTGGTGAATATCGTTCAGGCTGGGCATCAAAACCAAATCCGGGTCAAGCTCTTTTTTTAGCGCAACCAGATCCTCTAAAATATCCTGCCGTACATACGAAAGCTTTCTCACCTTGTAATTATAAATCCTTAGATTTTTTTCATCAATCCCAAGTACTTTAGTTGCTGCCTTTACTTCTGTCTTCAGAATATCCTTGGGCAGCCCCTTTGGTACCGACTCTTCTGCAGTTGAAAAGGCAGCATAATACACATTCACTCCTCCACGTGTAAGTTTCGAAATCGTCCCCCCTGCCCCCAACTCTCCGTCGTCGGTATGAGGGGCAAGCACCAACACATTTTTAAACCGTTCGATCGATGACAATACTATTCCTCCTTTAAATCGTTATTTAGTTTAGGATTTCAAAAGTAATTATTGTTATTTAGCTTTTCTAATGGTAAAGCAATTATTCAATGTACAAAGGAGTTTTTCGAACAATTATGCCTGATTTATTTA
>JBKDZK010000856.1:0-4555 GCA_047971205.1 Draconibacterium sp. | reverse complement strand
CACCTAAAATATACGCGTATGAAACGGTCGATTTTTTTCCTATTTGCACTTACTCTATTTTCAGGAGTATATAAAAAAGATGCAGGATACCGGTGTTAAAACAGAAGCTTGTTTGTACTGTGCCAAAATGTACGGTGTGGATAAAAAACTGGCTGATTTGGGTGTGGATGTAAAAGGCATGGGAATTCCCTTGTCAGATTATCTCAAACAAGGATGGAAGACATTAAGTCTTTAAAAAGAGGAATAAGAGGAAACAAAAAAGCATCCAAAATCATGGATGCTTTCTATCTAGTGTTTTAATACTCGTCTTCGTTAAAGAAGAAATCGTCTTTGCTGGGGTAATCCGGCCAGATGTCTTCGATACTTTCGTACATTTCACCTTCATCTTCAATTTCCTGAAGGTTCTCAATTACTTCCAACGGAGCGCCTGAGCGAATGGCGTAGTCGATCAATTCGTCTTTTGTGGCCGGCCAAGGCGCATCTTCGAGTTTCGAAGCCAGTTCCAGAGTCCAGTACATGTGTCTTAATTTTATGAAGTTAAACTCGTTTTTAAAATTTTCGCGAATATAACAAAAAATCAATACGAACAAACTTTCATTTAAAAAAAATATCAATACGTCCAGGGGGTTTCGTCCACACCTTTTTTATGCCCCAGGTAACGCGCCAGCACAAAAAGAAAGTCAGAGAGGCGGTTAACATATTTTACCAACTCGGGCTGCACCTTGTCTTGTTCCGAGAATTCAACAATACGGCGCTCGGCCCTTCGACACACGGTACGCGCCACATGACACTGAGCGACTGACAGTTCACCTCCGGGAAGAATAAAGTTACGCAACTCGGGAAGCTCTTCTTCGTACCAGTCGATTGCCTTTTCAAGTACCTCAATGTCTTCTTTTTGCACCACCAGCCCCGAGGTAAATTCATCCCCCTTTTCGTCGGATGCCAACCGCGAACCTATGTTGAAAAGTTTATTTTGGATTTGTATCAGTAACTCAACTATTTCCTGCGGAATGTCCATCGAACGGATCATACCCAAATGCGAATTTAACTCATCAATTGTTCCGTAAGCCTCCAGTCGAAGCGCATATTTCTTTACGCGGGTCCCTCCTACCAGGCCGGTTGTACCGTCGTCGCCGGTTTTTGTATAGATTTTAAATTCCTTTGTCATAATTCTGAATTTGTCAGCAAGTAAATAAAAAATCCCGGTAATCAATGCTACCGGGATTTACAACACATACTCACTTTTCTATTTTAATTGCACTTACTTTCAATAAATAGGATTTTCGTTGATTGTATCCGATTCAATTTCACCGTCTTTTAACCGAATGATCCTGTGCGCATGTTTGGCAATGTCTTCTTCGTGTGTAACCATTACCAGCGTATTTCCTTTGCGGTGAATATCGGCAAACAGTTTCATAATTTCTTCTGATATTTTGGAGTCGAGGTTACCGGTTGGTTCGTCGGCCAAAAGTAATGCGGGTTTATTGATCAACGCACGCGCAATGGCTACCCTTTGCCGCTGCCCACCCGATAATTCGTTGGGGCGGTGTTCCATGCGGTCTTCCAAACCTACTTCAGTCAGCGTTTTTTCTGCCATTTGTTTGCGCTCGGCCTTTTTAATTCCGGCATACACCAACGGCAGCATAACATTCTCGAGGGCTGTATTACGGGGTAACAGATTAAAAACCTGGAATACGAAACCGATTTCCGAATTTCTGATTTCAGCCAGGCTGTCGTCAGTAAGGCGGCTTACGTCTTTTCCGTTTAACACGTACTTACCACTGCTTGGCGTATCCAGGCATCCCAGAATATTCATAAGCGTTGACTTTCCCGAACCGGAAGCGCCCATAATGGCGACATATTCTCCCTTGTAAATGTCGAGGGATACAGAACGCAGCGCACGTACAACCTGGGTTCCTACCCGGTAGTTCTTGACGATATTCTCGATCTCGATGATTTTTTCCTTCATTCGTGTGGTTTTCTATATTGGTAGTTATTTTTGAATGCGCATTACATTTAACAAAAATCAAGCCATAAAGATATCCCTTTCTTTTCAGAAAAGTCCATGAAAACATAACTTTTAACAAGCGATTTAAGCCGTTTATCCTCAGCAGCATGAGAAAAACTGGTACTCTTTATGAATATTTTGTTTAGTATTTCAACATTTCAAATTCCGGTATAATAAGCTGAATAATTATCTTTGTTTTGATGCCGGATTTTCTAGATCAGGAAATAAAATTCTTACCCGGAGTCGGGCCAAAAAGAGCCGAGATTCTGAAAAAGGAACTGAAAATTACCACTTTCAGGGACCTGATCTATTATTACCCATACAAATACATCGACCGCACCAGGTTCTACAAAATCTCAGAGATACATGCGCAGATGCCCTACGTCCAGGTAAAAGGAGTAATTCGTGTAATGGAAACCGTCGGGACCGGCAGCAAGCAACGCCTGAGCGCCAGGTTTTACGATGAAACCGGGAGTATTGAACTGACCTGGTTCAGAGCGATAAAATGGCAAAAGGAAAACCTGAAGCTTAACAAAGAGTACATTGTATTTGGCAAACCGACCGAGTTTGGAGGTAAAATAAGTGTGGTTCATCCCGAGTTGGAAACCGAGGAAGAAAAGCTGCTGCAACCATCGGGACTTTTTCAGGGGTATTACAATACCACCGAAAACATGAAAAAGAAATACCTGACTTCCAAGACCATTCATAAAATGCAGTTGACACTGTTGAATGTTGTGAAGGGCAAAATACCCGAGACTTTACCCAAAGATCTGGTAACGCGCTTAAAACTGATGCCGCTGGAAGAAGCCCTCGCCAACATCCACAAGCCCGAAACAACGGTGGAACTGAAGAAAGCAACTTTCCGCCTGAAGTTTGAAGAGCTTTTCTTTATTCAGCTGAAAATACTGGCCTTAAAACACAACCGGAACCAAAAATTCAAAGGCTTTCGCTTTGAACATGTTGGCTACAATTTCAATAAATTTTACAGCGATTTTCTCCCTTTTGAACTGACCAATGCGCAAAAGAAAGTAATCAAGGAAATACGCAGGGACGTAAACCAGCATACGCAAATGAACCGCTTGCTGCAGGGCGATGTGGGAAGCGGAAAAACGCTGGTGGCACTAATGACAATGCTTCTGGCGATGGACAACGGCTTTCAGAGTTGCTTGATGGCACCGACTGAAATCCTGGCCCAGCAGCATTTCCAGTCTATTTCCAGGTTTTTGAATGGGATGAATATTAAAGTGGGGCTGCTCACCGGCTCTACCAAAGTGAGCGGACGAAGAGAAATACATGCGGCCTTGCAGTCGGGTGAGATGCAGATCATCGTAGGAACGCACGCACTAATTGAGGACACGGTGATGTTTGACAAACTGGGATTGGTGGTGATCGACGAGCAGCACCGTTTTGGCGTAGCACAACGTGCCAAACTGTGGCAAAAAAACGAGCTTATTCCGCCACACATTTTGGTAATGACTGCCACCCCTATTCCACGAACGCTCGCCATGACCGTTTACGGCGATTTGGATGTTTCGGTGATCGATGAACTACCTCCGGGCCGAAAACCGATCCTGACCATGCACTTCTACGAAAACAGGCGAAAACAGGTCAACAATTTTCTCAAACAGCAAATTGATAAAGGAACTCAGGTTTACATTGTTTATCCGCTGATATCGGAATCGGAAAAAATGGATTTAAAAAATCTGGAGGAAGGTTATCGTCATATTTCAGAAAGCTTCCCGGAATTTAAGATCAGCATGGTTCACGGTAAGATGAAACCTGCGGTGAAGGAAAATGCCATGCAGCATTTTAAAAACGCCGAATCACAAATCATGGTGGCCACCACTGTCATAGAAGTAGGTGTTGATGTACCCAATGCGTCGGTGATGGTGATTGAAAGCGCCGAACGTTTTGGACTTTCGCAATTGCACCAGTTACGCGGACGGGTTGGCCGCGGCGCCGAGCAATCGTATTGTATTCTGATGTCGTCGTATAAATTGAGTAACGAAAGCCGCAAGCGACTGGAAACCATGGTGCGCACCAATGATGGATTCGAAATTGCAGAAGTGGATATGAAACTTCGTGGCCCGGGCGATTTGGAAGGAACGACTCAAAGCGGAATGGGATTCGACCTGAAAATTGCCAATCTTGGAAAAGACGGAGAAATTCTTCAGATGGCGCGCAACGTTGCCAACGATATTCTGGATGACGATCCGTTTCTGCAAAAAGAAAGCAACCGCTTACTGCTGCAAAGTTTGTTGTCCAACAAAGAAACCGAGTTCGACTGGAGCTCGATCAGCTAAAATTTCATGAATTTTCAATGATGATGATCGCGGGTATGGCTTTCTTTCATTCCCAGTAACACCATTCCCGAATCCTTTAACAATCCGATGGACCACTTTATTATAACCGCTGAGCTGATAACGGCAGCGATGGTATCAATAAAGGGGATATCCCAAATCATGGCCGCGAGCAATCCCAATATCGCAGACAAACTGGTAAGGGCATCGGCAATTACGTGCAGGTAAGCGGCCCGTATGTTGTGAT
>JBKDZK010000855.1:0-2269 GCA_047971205.1 Draconibacterium sp. | reverse complement strand
AAAACCGGCCACAACCACGGAATCCAGATACTTTTCAAACCATATACAAACAGCAAGGTAACCAGCCACATGGTTCCCGAAATATCAAACATACCCGATGCATTGGACAAGCCCAGCATGTACCAGGGCAGCTTATTTCCGCCTAACAAATAATTTGAATGACCGATAGCCGTTTCCAATTTTATTGACCGGGTAAAACCAGCTCTGTTCGAAAATGCTAATTTTGCAAGGAGCATTTGGCTCGCAGCAGATTTCCTTGAAAATAAAATTCAAACAAATGAAGATACGTTTTATAGTTCTGGCAGCTACATTGTATTTGATGTCGGCCTGCAACCAGCCTACCGCCAAATACATGGCCAACAGCGGAATGGTATACGGCACCTATTACAGTATAAAATATGAAAGTCCTGACGGATCGGATTTTCAGGAAGAAGTTGACAAGGAATTTCAGCGTTTAACAATGATCTTTTCGCATTACGAAAAAGAATCGACGATCTCGAAAGTTAACCGCAACGAAGAAGTTAAGCTGGAACCCGAATTTATTACCTGTTTTGACCGGGCGCAGGAGATTGCCGAAATAACCAACGGTGCTTTTGATATTACTGCCGCCCCGCTTATCAGTGTCTGGGGATTTGGCCCCGAGAACCGCCAAAAAATGACACAGACGGTAGTGGATTCGCTAAAAGCGTTTACCGGCTACCGGAAAATAAAAATTGTTGACGGGAAAGTGGAGAAAGAGATTCCGGAAATTCAGCTAAATATGAGCGCCATTGCCAAAGGCTACACCTGCGACCTGATTGGCGATTTTCTGGCTAAGAAAGGCTGTGAGAACTTTATGGTTGACATAGGTGGCGAAGTAGTTGCCAAAGGAAACAACGACAAAGGGCGCACCTGGACCATTGGCATTCGCGAACCGGTGGAAAATCCATTTAGCAATGATCTGAATGCCGCCATCCGTTTACCCGACCATGCATTGGCCACCTCGGGAAACTATCTGAACTTTTACGAAGAAGACGGGAAAAAATATGCGCACACCATCGATCCTTCTTCGGGTTATCCGGTGCAGCATAGCCTACTTAGTTCCACTGTTTTGGCCAACGATTGCATGACAGCCGATGCTTTTGCCACAGCTTTTATGGTTTTGGGAAAGGATGCGGGAATTGAAGTGACCCGAAAAGTTCCGGGGCTGGAAATCTATTTTATTTATGCCGACGATCAGGGTAACAACCAGGTTTACATGTCGGAAGGTTTCTCGCAGTACGTGGCCCGGTAAAACCAAGCCGAAAATATGACACAAAAAAAGCCGGTTATTTGCCGGCTTTCATATCTGGTGTAAAAGATGCGTTTTTGTAACTAACCTGTTTCCAGGCTTCCCGCTGGGCAAGGCGGTCCTGTGTTTGGGCACAGCTAACTCCTTGCTCTTTCAGGTGTTTGTTTCCGCTAACGTGCGTATTTGGAAATTTTCCGCCCTTCTTCACTAACATGGTAATGGCCATTCCGAGCATTCCAATTGCCACTAATGCAACCGCCATCAAAATAACTTTTAAAACTTCCATTTTCTTTCCTGGATTTTAGAATGCAAAATTACTCTTTTGAAATAAAATAATCCCCACCGAAATAACTATTTTAACGATGAATTGTTCTGGTTCGTCTAAAACTTAACAATTCTTTTCTTACAGCTTTTTAATTTTACGGAAACAAAAAACAACAACATCATGGAAAAACATGTAAATCTACTGGCAGCGCTGCAAATCGGCTTACGCCTGCTCGGATTGGTTGTAGCAGGAGTTCTCTTTGCTCTGCTCCATTTTATCGGCGATTTTACCGGGGAACACGAAGCACAAGTGGTTTTGTCCATCATCGCCAATGTTATGATCGTATTTGCGACCTTACTCAGCCTGCCGGGAATTATTGCCGGTATCGGCCTGTTTCGGAAAAAAGAATGGGCGCGCATCCTGACAATGATCCTTTCGGTATTTGACCTGGTGAGCTTTCCCGTTGGAACCGCCATTGGTATTTATTCGATTTGGGTGCTGAGTAATCCGGAAACCGTGGAGCTTTTCAAAAACTCCTGATCCGTGAAAACACAAAGTTTCAGTCAAAAACTTCCGGTTTAAAACCGTTCATTCGGGTATGGTTCAGTACGAAATTAAAGTAAACGGAAGAGTACAGGGAGTTGGCTTCCGGTATTTCACCAAAAAACAAGCCGATATTCGTGGACTAAAAGGATGGGTGAAGAACGCTCCCGACGGTTCGGTGCTTGTACTTG
>JBKDZK010000854.1:0-2722 GCA_047971205.1 Draconibacterium sp. | reverse complement strand
GCATAATCGTAGGCGTTAATAATTTCGTATTCCGACTGGTATTTTGGGATGCCTGTACTCAGGTTCATTTTTACAATCTTTGGCAGCCTGATTTTGTCTTCTGGCGTTATGTTGGTGAATTCCATTTTTTCACCGTCCCATTCCAGAATACGCTCCAATCCTGCCAACCGGGGGGCAACTGTACCCATAACAACTACCTCGTTAAACGGGCCGGCATATCCGAAATGCGATTTGGGTTGTACGCGTTCTTCCGGTTTTTCCCTGCATGCTCTTAGCCAGTCTTTTTCGTGTCCGTCGATTCCTTCGGGAACCAAACGCTCGTTTATTTGCGGAGCATAACCTTCAAAATCTTTAGACGGTAGGCGTTTGGCATTTTTACCGTAACAGCCGCACACAATCTTCCCTTTGGTTCCGATAAACAAAACACCTCCATCGATGTCGCCCATCATCTCGCCATCTTCCATTTCAAGAGGACGGTCAGGTTTTAAGCCACCGTCGTACCAGGTAACACTTACTGCGGGCATTTCCGCATTTCTGAATTTTTCTCTTTCCGGGAAGTAGTAAGTAACTTTTTCTGATTCGGCAGGAGATTCAACCGTCCACTTGGACGAGCTTGCCTGAATGCCAGTCGGATATTTCAAACACAAGCTCCGCATAACAACATCCAGAATATGGCAAGCCATATCTCCGAGGGCACCTGTTCCGAAGTCGTACCAGCCACGCCAGTTCCAGGGGTGGTATTGAGGTGAGTAAGGGCGAACTGCAGCCGGTCCGAGCCATAAATCCCAATCCAACTCAACAGGAAGGGCAGGAGTGTCTTTGGGCCTGTTTAAACATTGTGGCCAAATTGGGCGGTTGGTCCAGGCATGTACTTCCTTAACTTCGCCAATGTCACCACTCCAGATGGCTTCACAAACCCAGGCAGTATCGTCACCCGAGGCTCCCTGGTTACCCATTTGTGTAACAACATTTTTATATTTTTCAGCCGCCTGCGTTAGTATTCTTGATTCATAAACATTATGCGTTAAAGGCTTTTGGCAATAAACATGTTTGCCAAGTTTCATGGCATCCAGCGTGATTTTGGCATGCGTATGGTCGGGAGTGGCAATAATTACCGCGTCAATCTGGTCACCAATTTCCTCAAACATTTTGATGTGACTCTGGTATTGGTACGGAACCGTTTTCCCGGGGTATTTCTCTTTGAAGCTTTCAATTCTTCCGGCCAGACGCCGGGTGTCGACATCGCACAGGGCTACAATGTTTTCATTCGAACATCGCTGCATGTTTCCCCATCCCATGCCTACGCCAACAACGGCAATGTTTAACTTATCTTTGTCCCATACTTTCTTTTCTTCGGGAGCTGCGCTTTTTTCCTCGTTCGCACAACCGGCAACCAGTGCGCCGGATATGGCTGTAGCCGTAGCAACAATCGCAGTCGATTTGATAAAGTCGCGTCTGGGTACTTGAACTTCTTTACTCATTCTTATAGTATTTAATTGATTTAGGTAATGCTGTATTTTGAAATACAAATAACTTAAAAAGAATAACTCCGTTTCTGAAAGTTTATTGAGCCATTAAAACACAAAACGAGGTAAGACATTCTTGTCGTTTGTATACGTCGTAAAAGACTCAATAAAATACTGGCAGATAATACGTTTGTATTCTTTCCGTTAAAGTTGTCGATTATATTTTACAGTAACAGTGTTTCTCTCTTTCTGACCCCTTCTTTTTTTACAAAAACTTTAACTTGCTCTTTTCAGAAGGCCATTTGGGCAACTACTTGTCTGTATTTCATAAGCAAACAGGCTCCGGCACCTGTAGTCGTGAAAGTGCACTGAACCTGTTTGTCTAAACATTTCTGCTAACTGCGAGCGATAGGCTTACAGTTCTCTTATTTTAATATTTCGGAACCAAACCGTATAGCCATGGTCCTGGAGACCGATGTAGCCTTCTTTGGAGATTCCTTCAGTAAAACCTTTAAAGTTTTTGAATTTGCTGTTTTGTACGAGTTCGTCCCATTCTTTTGTCCACAAGGTGTACGACAGTACCTCTTTTCCGTTCATGTAATGGGTTACTTTTCCGTTGAGCGCTTTCACCACAAAAGTGTTCCACTGGCCGGCTGGGTTTACGGTGGCCGAATCAGCCGCAATCATGTCGTACAACGAGCCTGCTAGGTGGCTGTCCACTTTGTTGTCGGTGGCATTTTCGTTATCAAGCACTTGCGCTTCGGGCGCAGCGTAATAAATGGCTTCTCCGGGAGTTTCCCGCACGTAGTAAAAGATGCCGGAGTTGGCTTTTTCTCCTGCTTTCCAGTCGATTGATAATTCGAAATTTTTGAATTTTTTACCGCTGAAAAGAATATCGCCACCTGCTCCCTGTCCCGATTTTTTCCCTTCGCCGGTAAATACTTTCATGGCTCCGTCTTCAATCTCCCAGTTGGCTGGCATGGCGGTTCCGTTGCATTGTCTCCATCCGTCAAAATTCTTCCCGTTAAAAAGTAAAACCCAGTTGTCCTTTTTTTCTTGCTTGCTTAATTTATTAACCTTTTGTGCAAATGCCGAAACGGTAAAAAATAGCGTTACAACTGTCGTTAAATAAAGAATCTTTTTCACTTGAATATATTTTAGATTAAATGTTCATTTTTAATACTTTACAAAAATCAGTTAGGTTGTCGAAATTTTCACTTTCATGCTCAAGGCAATACTCTTTTGTCCTTAACTGA
>JBKDZK010000853.1:0-13935 GCA_047971205.1 Draconibacterium sp. | reverse complement strand
TTGGCTCTGCCATGGGGTTCCGCTTTTTCTCCCTCATTGAGGGGAGATGTCAGCCTCTATGGCTGACAGAGGGGTGAAATAAAGAAAATTCGGTTTTCAGCGATTTAGCTGAAATGAAGTTAACGTAATACTCCTTGGCTCTGCCACGGGGATAGTCAACTTCAAGAATTTTCTTTATTCGATGTATTTAAGGAAATACAACAACCCGTTCCAAATTTCTTTTTAGACGAAGCTATTTTAGAGGGTAGAACACTATCCACCAGGCTCAAAAATAAGTCCGGTCCAGCTCTGAAAAATAAAGAGGAATCAACGGTTTTTCTAAGCGATCGGTACTACCGTTTCATAATTCCGTAGCAAATGATCTTCAGAATAACATCAACACTTCGTTCCAGATTTACATCGCCGTAGTGGCCTGCCGTAAGGGGCATCTCCAAACCTTTTATGGCGGTTGTGATACCGGTGGCGGCGAGGTTAAAATCGTAAATCTCAAACTCGTTTTTACGAACACCTTCGATCAGAATTCGTTTGATCATCCGGATTTCGTCCTGCTCGTACTTCATTTTCACGTCGTCGATAAAACCCACAGCGGTGATATCGTTTTCGATGGCGTGATAAAAATTGGCCAGGTTTCGGAACGTGGCCAGTTTCGTGAGGATGTAATCCCGCAATTTATCCACCGGGTCGGTGTTGCGGTTGATAACGATTTCAAGCTCATGTGCCAGAATCTCTACTTCCTTCATGATCACTGCCTGGAATAGATCTTCCTTACTGTTGAAATAGTAGTACAGCGAACTCTTGCCTTTTCGTACGGCATTTGCAATGTCGTCGAGGGTCGTTTTTTTAAAGCCGTATTTACTGAAGATTTCGCGAGCAATTTTCAGGATGTTTTCGCGGTTTGCATCCCTTTTGTTCCCGTTTTTACCAAGATCGTGCATTGCCTGTTATTTAACGAAAAATATCAGCAAATATAGTTATTTATTTTGGAGGAGAAACTTTTTAGAATTTTAAAATCGAAAAGACGATTACCGGAGAAAATTTTCCAATGCCCTTATTTCCTTCATTTTTATGGTGTTGGTATTTCGAAAGTTTCGGGTTTTTCGGTCCGCGCTAAACGGAAATCGAGTTGTTTCCGCTCCAGGTTGGTCCGCCACACTTTAACATTAATCGACTCTCCCAGCTGGTATGTTTTCCGTGAATGCCGCCCAACAAGCATGTAATTCCGCTCGTCAAAAATATAGAAGTCGTCATCCAATTCCGAGATCGGAATCATGCCTTCAATTTTATTTTCCAGTTCCACATAAATGCCCCAGTCGGTAACTCCTGAAATTACGCCTGCATACACTTTTCCCAGGTGATCCTGCATAAATTCCACCTGTTTGTATTTGATGGACGAACGTTCGGCATTGGCTGCCCGCGCTTCCATGTCGGACGAATGTTTGCAGAGGTCTTCGTATTTCTGTTCGTTGGCCGAACGCCCTCCGTCCAGGTATTTTTCCAGCAAGCGGTGAACCATCATATCGGGGTAGCGGCGGATGGGAGAGGTGAAATGGGTATAATATTCAAAAGAAAGCCCGTAGTGGCCAATGTTCCGGGTTGAGTATGCCGCTTTTGCCATGGAGCGGATGGCCAGCGTTTCCACAACGTTTTGCTCATTTTTGCCTTTTACGGTGTTCAATAAATTATTGAGCGAAGTAGCAATGGCTTTTGGCGTTGTTAATTGGATGCCATAACCAAATCGTTTTATAAAAGTGTTGAAGGAAACCAGTTTGTCGGGGTCGGGTTTATCGTGAATACGATACACAAAGGTTTTGGCTTTGTTTTTATCCGAAACATCCCCGATAAATTCAGCCACCCTTTTGTTGGCGAGGAGCATAAATTCCTCGATCAGTTTGTTGGCTTCTTTGGCTTCTTTAAAGTAAACCGACAGCGGTTTTCCTTTTTCATCGATGTTGAATTTAATTTCAACGCGGTCGAATGCAATCGATCCGGAGTTAAAGCGGTTGTCCCGCAGTTTAACTGCCAGTTCGTTTAGTTTCAGCAGCTCTTCCGAGAAATCTCCTGTTCCGGTTTCAATCACTTCCTGTGCCTCTTCGTAGGCAAAACGCCGGTCGGAGTGGATCACCGTTTTTCCGAACCATTCTTTTTTTATTTCTGCATTTTCGTTGAGTTCAAAAACGGCCGAGAAGCAAAGTTTGTCTTCATTGGGGCGAAGCGAACAAACGCCGTTCGAAAGCCTTTCGGGGAGCATGGGTATCACACGGTCGACCAGGTACACCGAAGTGGCGCGGTTCCGGGCTTCGTCTTCAATAATGGTATTGGGGCGTACGTAATGGGTTACATCGGCAATGTGAACACCCACTTCCCAGTTGCCGTTGCTTAATTTCTTTAACGAAAGCGCATCGTCAAAATCTTTGGCATCAAGCGGGTCGATGGTAAAAGTGGTGGTTTTACGGAAATCGCGCCGGTTTTTGATGTCTTCTTCCGGAATTTCCAGCGGAATTTTTTCGGCCGCTCTGTCAACATTTTCCGGGAATCTGTGCGGAAGTTCAAATTCTGCGAGTATGGCGTGCATTTCAGCATCGTTGTCGCCGGTGTCGCCGAGCACTTCTTTTATTTCGCCAAAAGGATTCCGGGCATTTGCCGGCCAGTCGTTGATTTCGGCAATGGCTTTTTGCCCGTCTTTAGCGCCGTTGAGTTTTTCTTTCGGAATAAAAATGTCAAAACCCACTTTCCCTGCCGGAGTAAGGAATGCATAGTTTTTTGACACCTGGATTGTTCCGACAAATACCGATTTGGCGCGTTCCAGGATTTCTTTTACTTCGCCCTCGTAATCGTGCTTTTTACGGCGGGCAAACACATGCACCTGTACTTTGTCGCCCTCCATGGCGTGGTTCAGGTTGCGGGAAGTAACAACTACGGGCCGGTCCAGTTCTTCGCTAACAACATAGGCAAAACCCTGGGGTTGCATCTCCACAATTCCGCAAACTGTTCCGGTGCGGGCTTTCAGTTTGTATTTGCCGCGTGCCACCAGGTCGAGGTAGCCGTCGTCGGCCAGTTCCTGCAAAACAACATCAACCAGTTTGCGTGTTTCAGGATCTTTGATCCCCAATGAACCCGAAACCTGCCTGTAATTCACTGTTTTGCCTGGGTCTTCGTACAACCCGGAGAGAATAACACTTTTAAGTTTTTTCTTATTGAAAGTACCTGTTTTCCGTGGTTTGGAACGTAGTTTCTTATTTTTCTTAGCCATTGTTTTGTAAAAATTTCACCAATCCAAGGTAATATAATTCTTAGATACGCGCTATTTTCCTCTGCTTAAGTTGCCAAAAAGTTTTCCCCCGTTCCGAGGGTATTTTTTACCTGTTGCCAGGGACAGAAAAAAGTGTTGCGATACCCTCCGGCTTACTCCGGTACTTCTTCGAAGCCACCAGCTCCGCTGAGCGGAGTGTGGCCGAAACGGGGGATAAAAAAATAATCTACCTGTCATCTCCTTATTATGCCCATTCTAAAAAAAAGGTGGCGTCTGGCAGGGACATTTTGTTAAAATACTCAGGTTTAAATTAATAAAGCTTAACACGCAGAGTGAGCAGGAATTTGTATGTTTGTAGCCAATTTTAACGCATGAAGCTGAAGGGGAAAATACCACTGATTATGATAGCCGGCCTTGCATGGGTCGTAATTATTTCGTCGTGTGCCAACATCGGAATGCCGGAAGGTGGCCCCAGGGATACCGTTCCCCCGGTATTGCTGGAGACCAATCCTGAATTTAAGGCGCTGAATTACAAAGGCAAAGATGTAAGGTTTACGTTTAATGAATACATCATGCCCGATCAGATTTCTGAATCGCTTGTAATTTCACCTCCCCTGAAAAAGCGACCGATTATCCGTACCAAATCCAAAACGCTGATCGTTCAGTTTAACGAAGGCCTGAAAGACAGTGCGACGTATTCGCTCGATTTTAAAGACGCGATTGTGGATAACAACGAGAAGAACCCAATGGAAAACCTGCGTTTCTCGTTTAGTTCCGGGCCGGTGTACGATTCTTTGCGTGTTGCCGGAAGAGTGGTGAATGCGTTTAACATGGAACCCATTGAAAAAGGGCTGGTGTTGTTGCAAAGCAACCTGCATGACTCGGCGGTTTTTAAAGTGATCCCAGACTATATTGCGAAAACAGATGAGGACGGCCTGTTTATGATCGATAACATTGCGCCGGGTTCTTATCATCTCTTTTCCATTAACGACCAGAACAACAATATGTTGTACGACGAAGGGGGAGAGGAAATCGCTTTTCACAGCGAAGTGGTGGTGCCGCGGGCCGAATTTCATGAGAGTAAAGATACCATTGCGGATGCCATCGATTCCCTGTTGATTCTCGGACATACGCATTTTTATCCCCACCCCATTTATCTAAATTATTTTATTGAAGACATATTTGAGCAGTACATTGATAAGTCGGAGAGAAGCAGTGAATACAAGTGCTCTTTTCTTTTTAATGAATCGGTGGAAGATACTTTTAATGTACGCTTGCTGGATCACGATGTGAGCAACTGGTACCAGATGGAGTACAACCAGAATATGGATTCCATTGTGCTGTGGATAACCGATACAACGCTGGCAAAGAAAGATTCTCTCTTTATGGAGCTTTCTTATTTTATGCTCGATTCCATGGCTAAGCCCTATGTTTTTCATGATACACTTCTGATGCACTACTCGAAGCCGGTGGTTGATTCCAAAAAGAAAAAGAAAAAGGGGGATGAAGTAGAGGAGCCAGTGCCGGTTCCGCAGTTTAGCTGGTCTGCCAACGTTAGTTCCACCATGGAGCTTAACGGGCAAATAAGGATTGAAGCGCCCGCCCCGGTTGCATCGTTCGACAGTACCAAAGTGGTGTTGTACCTGAGCGAAGATACGCTTAAAACTCCGTTGAAGATTCAATTCAGGAAAGATCCAAAGGCCTGGAGAACTTACACCATTTTATACGACTGGGAGCCCGAAACAAAATATACATTTAGCATCGACTCGGCCGCCTGCTGGGATGTGTACGGCATTTCGAGCATGAAGCTGTCAAAAAGCTTCCAGGCAAGGGAAGAGGATTATTACGGTTCTATTGTCTTTGATTTTAGCAATGTTCCCGGCCCCATGATCGTACAGCTTCTGAAAAACAACAAGGAAGAGAGCGTGTTGCGGCAGGTACTCTTTGACAAGGACGGCGAAGTAACTTTTGACTTGTTGCCTCCCGAGAAGTACAAGGTTAAAATTATATACGACTCCAACGGAAATGGTAAGTGGGACGGCGGAAGTTACCAGGATAAAATTCAGCCCGAGCTGGTTTCTTATTTGAACGAGCTCATTAAATTGCGTTCGAACTGGAGCGAAAAGCGGATTTGGGATCTTACGCCGGATCCGGAATATGTGAAGAAAATTATCGATCAGGAAGCTGAAGAGCAAAAACGAAAAGCCGAAGAAGAAAAGGCCCGGAAAGAACAGGAGAAAGACCGGAACAACAGCAATTTCCGTCCGGGTAACGCCGGAGGAGTGGGTGGCGGAAGAAATCCGATCCGGGGCGCAGGTTTTTAAGTCGAAATGTTCGGCAGTCTCTTATAAATTAGTATGTTTAATCAACTTTATTAACGAAGTATCATGGCAAGTGTTAGAAATCTGAAGAAAGACATTGATTTAATTATGTCGCTGGCATTGAGTGATTGTTTTTACGTGTTGGAATACAACAGTAAAATAGACGAGGAAGAAGTATATAAAATTGCCGGAGAGATTGTTCAAAAGCACCGTGAGTTGAGGCTTAGGGCCATACATCCGGATGGGAAGGACAATGGAAAGTTGGTGAAAGAATATTACAGGAAACTGGTTCAGGATATGCTTCAGGCGGCAGACGTTGCCCTGGAGAAATTATCAAAGGAGGTCAAAAAAGTATCGAAGTAGGCGTTGCCTACTTCAGGTTAAAAATTTTATTTTTGTGCCCTCTTTCAACCGTTTTATGGCCTTTATACGTCGAAATACCAGGTTATTGTTTGTTTTTATTCTGCCGGTGTATTTGTACATCGTTCAGAATACAATCAAGAATGAGCATACGCACGTTTTTGCCAACGGAATAGTAATAACCCACTCCCATCCGGTATGTGGTCATGGAGAACCAACCGATAAGCATCAGCATTCTCAGAAGGAAATCAGTCTGTTTGCTTCCTTGCACATCGACTTATACCTTGCTCCGGTTTTTTCTGATGTTGATTTTGAAATCAATGTAGAGCAGTCGGAATTTCTTATACAGAACGAGCATTTTAATCGAAACTATCTATTCAGGTACTCTCATCCGCGAGGACCACCTTCGATTTTGTTCCATTCATAAAATAAGCCTCCTTAGAAATTCAACTAAAAAATACATGGGGCTGTCCTAAAAAGTGAAACCGATTTACTTGCAAATCAAAAATAAAACGTGAAAACGGAATGCTGATAACACTGATTATGACAGTTAGTTACAGATAAAGACTGTGCGAATCAGTAGGATCTGAGTTATTTGTGTTCTATTTATTTTAGATTGTAAGTTTTGTTATTATCTCTTTTATTTTTTAGACAGCTTCTTAACAACATTATTATGAAGAAGCTAATTTTGCTGTTCGTTACTGTAATGGCAATATCAAATATAGTATATGCCCAACCCGCACCGGAACCATTTGCGCCCAACGATGAGCGGAAACCAAAAACCGATGCCATGCTTTTTGGGCACGTGGTATCGGGCGATGCGCATGTTCCGTTTGCCACCCTTGCCATTAAAGGAACTACCATTGGCGCTGCGGCAGATGCAACCGGTCACTTTAGTATTACCAACTTGCCTGTCGGAAAACAAACCATTGTTGTTTCGGCAGTTGGCTACGTTAGCCGCGAGTATGATGTAACTTTAGTGTCGAAAGAAAGTGTGACTCTTCCTGTAGAGTTAAAGCCTGATGTGATTGGTATCGAACAGGTAGTGGTGTCGGCTGACCGGAATGCAAAAAGCCGGAAAGAAACACCAAGTATAGTTAACACCATTAATCCGAAATTATTCGAGCGTGTACAAAGTGTAACGCTCAGCGAGGGACTGAACTTCTCTCCCGGTCTGCGTATGGAAAACAACTGTCAGAACTGTGGTTTCTCGCAGGTCCGTATGAACGGGCTGGAAGGACCTTACTCGCAAATCCTGATCAATTCGCGCCCTGTTTTTAGCGGACTGGCAGGTGTTTATGGCTTGGAGCTGATCCCCGCCAACATGATCGAACGCGTGGAAGTTGTACGTGGCGGAGGTTCATCAATGTATGGTAGTAATGCCATTGCAGGTACCATTAACCTGATTACCAAAGACCCTGTTGCCAATAACTTTGAAGTTTCGGTAAA
Source organism: Draconibacterium sp. (assembly GCA_047971205.1). Taxonomy (GTDB): domain Bacteria; phylum Bacteroidota; class Bacteroidia; order Bacteroidales; family Prolixibacteraceae; genus Draconibacterium. The sequence goes on along the minus strand of JBKDZK010000853.1, from coordinate 6,555 downwards.
CGAGGGCGTTGTGGGACTTAGCGATAAGATGGATGCTGCCAACGATCTAAGCATTAACCTGAACGGTTCGTTTGTAAGCGACGACTTTAAAACAGGGCTGAGTGTGTTTGGCTTCCATCGCGACAGGGATGCCATGGATGCCAACGGCGACGGTTTTTCTGAAATGTCGCTGATCGAAAACACTACAGTTGGTGGCCGCTTCTTTCAGCGTGTTGGAGAAAGGGGAAAGCTTTCTGCCGATTATTTTCACATCGATGAATTTCGTCGCGGGGGTAATAAGTTCGACCTTCCGCTACACGAATCAGATATTACCGAAAGCATCGACCACGCCATTAATTCGGGATCATTGAATTTTGACGTATTAACACGCGAAAGCGATAAATTCTCTGCTTTTGTTTCGATGCAGAGTGTAGATCGTGGGACCTATTACGGTGCTGAACAAGACCTGTCGGCATATGGACACACCGAAGACTTTACCTATTCGGCAGGTATCCAGTATATTCGCAACATCGACCGTTTTCTTTTTGCTCCTGCCTCTCTGACTATGGGGCTTGAGTCGAACGGTGGAAACCTGAAAGACGAAAAACTGGGTTACTACGATCCGGAAAAAGACCTTCATTACGGAAACACACTGGTAGCCGATCAAACTACTTCCACCCAGGCCGGTTTTATTCAATCGGAATGGAAAACGGATAAAGTAGTTTTCAGTGCCGGTTTGCGTTACGACCATTATAACATTGGGGATGATGCCGAAAATGATGCAGATGTTTCAGGCAATGTACTTAGCCCGCGTGTGAGTTTGTTGTATAATCTCACTGAAAACCTTCAGTTTCGTGCCGGTTACGCGCGTGGATTCCGTGCCCCGCAGATTTTCGACGAGGATTTGCACATCGAAACATCCGGTTCGCGCCAGGTACTGCACGAAAATGATCCTGACCTGAAACAGGAATCTTCAAACAGTTATACGGCGTCACTCGATTTCTCAAATCATTCCGGAAACTGGCAATATCAGTTTCTTGTAGAAGGATTTTATACCCAATTGATTGATCCTTTTGCCAACGATTTTGGGGAACCCGATGAAAATGGGACGGTTGTTTATACCCGCATAAATGCAGAAAAAGGTGCCAGTGTTGCCGGTGTTAACCTTGAGTTTAACGCTTCTCCATCAAATAAAATTCAATTTCAATCAGGATTAACAATTCAAAAAAGCGAGTTCGAAGAAGCTCAGGAGTTTGATGAAACCCGTTTTTTTAGAACACCCAATACTTATGGCTATTTAAGCTTGAATTATTCGCCGGTGCCTGTGTTTAACATGGCTTTTACGGGTAATTATACCGGAGACATGCTGGTTCCATATTTCGGAACAGAAAACCCTGACGGAGAATTGCGCGAAAGCGGATCTTTCTTCGATGCAGGCGTAAAGCTGAGTTACGATTTCAGGGTAACCGATCATGTGAAGGTGCAGCTTAACGGTGGTGTAAAAAATATTTTCAACAGTTACCAGGATGACTTTGATTCGGGAATTGGCCGCGACCCGGGCTATGTTTACGGGCCTTTAACTCCGCGTACAATTTACTTTGGGATAAAAATAGGTAGCCTGTATTAAACAGGTTATGCCATAAAAAACATTAACGTTAAAAAGGCTGCGTATCGTTTTGATATGCAGCCTTTTTTGTGCGTTAAACATGATAGACCGCAAACGCCAATCAGGCCTCTTAGTAGTTAGAACCCCATAAAGTCTGCCATTCCGACCCCAAAGTTTCGGAGGAGGAATCTGTTCCCCGCATAGTTGTTTGTTAATTTACGATTAAACATAACAATGCTCTTATTGATTAAACATAAAAATGCTCTTATTTTGAATCGTTAAAAATTGCTATATTCGCGGATTATAGAGAAATGAAGCGTTTGCGTATATATAGAAAGTTTTTGTTTTTGTTAGTACTGCCGGTTTATTTGTGGGTAGTGCACAATGCTATTTTAACCCAACATACCCATTTCTATGCCAACGGTACAGTCATTACACACTATCACCCTCTTTATGGCTTTAAAGGCGATCAGCCTATCAACAAACATCACCACAGTGAAAAAGAGCTCCGGGTTATCGCTTCCTTGAATTCTCATTTTTATGAGATGGAAGATTGGTTCAGTTTCGATTTTGAACCGGATCAACTTTACTTTGGAACTTGCGTTTTTGCTGACACGTCGATATTCCCGCAAACTGGATATTCAAAATTAGTACCCCGGGGGCCGCCTGCTTCGGCTTTTCACATTTCTCAGTGCTAATGAAAGTTCTGATCAAATGTAACATGCATTCCGGTCAGATTTCAGTTTTCTTATCAACCAAATATTATTTTTACCCTCAATAAAAAAGTTGAAAGCTTTGTGTGTGAGTGCTTCTCACCGCAATGGTGAACCCGATGCAAATTGTTTTAAATACAGTTTTCTATCGGTGCCCCAAAACAGTTTAGTTATAAAATTACAATAAAAAACAACATGAAGAATATATTAACGGTATGGGTACTTGTTTTGATTTTCGGAGTTGCCGCAGCACAACCTTCGAACGAACCATATGATGACAACCCGGAAAAACGGCCAAAGACCGATGCCATGCTTTTTGGCGATGTACAGTCGGAAGGAGAGCATGTTCCGTTTGCAAACATTACTTTAAAAGGTACAACTATTGGTGTGGCAGCCGATGCCACAGGGCACTTTAAAATGACCGATTTGCCGGTAGGGAAGCAGAAAATTGTTGTTTCAGCTATGGGCTTTAAGCCATTGGAACAGGACGTTAATTTAATTTCGAATGAAATGGTAACCATCCGTTTTGAGCTTGAACCTGACTATATTGGAATTGAACAGGTGGTGGTGAGTGCTAACCGTAACCAGACCAACCGAAAAGAAGCCCCGGTGGTGGTCACTTCCATTTCTTCCGAAGTGTTTAAGAAGACCCAATCTGTAAACCTTGCTGAAGGACTTGCTTTTACCCCTGGTTTGCGCACAGAGACCAATTGCCAGAACTGTGGTTTTACCCAGCTGAGAATGAATGGGCTTGACGGGCCCTATACTCAGATTCTGATGAACAGTCGCCCGGTATTTAGCGGCCTTGCCGGGGTTTATGGCCTCGAAATGATTCCCGCAAATATGGTCGAGCGTATTGAGGTTGTTCGTGGTGGCGGATCAGCACTTTTTGGCGGAAATGCCATTGCCGGAACGGTTAACATTATTACCCAAGAACCTGTACGCAATACATTTAGTGCGGAAGCCCGAACCGGTATAATCGGGGTGGGAGGTGATACCCCCACTGCCATGGACTACCAGTTTAACGGAAACGCCGCTGTAGTTACCGATGACGGAAGTAGCGGTGGATACATTTATGCCATGTTCCGCGATCGCAACAGCTACGATGAGAATGGTGACGGATTTACAGAAGCAGTGATGATGGAGAATTCAACCTTTGGTTTTAACGTATTTCATAAACCGGGTACGCGCAGTAAAATTTCGATTGATGGTTACCGGATTAATGAATACCGCCGAGGAGGAAACAAACTGGATTACCTGGCTCACGAAGCCGATATTGCAGAAGAACTTACGCATTTAATTACCGGAGCCAATCTGGCTTACGATTTATTTATTAATGACAAGTATGATAAATTCACGGTTTATGTCGCCGGTCAGAAAGTAAAACGCGACTCGTACTACGGAGCCCGGCAGGACCCGTTTGGGTATGGTTTTACCGAAGATTTTACTTCCGTGTTTGGCGCACAGTATATCCTGAATTCCGATAACTTTTTGTTTGCTCCGTCGAGCACAATATTTGGCATCGACAATAACAACAACCAAATGGAAGATAATAAGCTGGGGGCTGAAGGAGGGCTAAATACGCTTATTACAGATCAAATGGTAAACACCTTTGGGTCTTTTGTGCAGCACGACTGGAAAACCAGGAAACTGAATGTCTCGGCAGGCTTGCGTTTCGACAATTACCTGGTAAAAGATAAGGAAAGCAACAATGAGGATTTGAAGAACAGCGTATTGGCACCACGTCTTAGTTTCCTGTACAGGCAACAGGAAAATATCAGGTACCGTATTGGTTATGCAAAAGGATACCGTGCCCCGCAGGTTTTTAACGAAGACCTGCATATCGAGCTGGTGAATGCAAAGCGTGTTATTCACATCAATTCCGATGACCTGATCCAGGAAACATCCCATTCCTTTTCTGCTTCGTTTAATGCCGATTTTTATGTGAATAAGTCGTTCAACGGCTTACTGATAGAAGGCTTTTATACCAAGCTGAAAGATCCGTTTGCCGACGAATATTATCCGTTAAATGATGAAGGGGATTGGGCCTACCAGAGAGTGAATGCCGAAGATGGCGCCCAGGTTTTTGGTGTAAATATGGAGTGGAACGCTTTTATTTCGCCAAAACTGGAAACCCAAGTAGGTTTTACGCTTCAAAAAAGTGTTTACGATGTTGCACAACCCTGGGGAGAAAGCGATAATGCTGTTTCAAAAGACTTTATGCGTACACCCAATGCCTATGGTTATGCAACTGCCGATTGGCATCCGCACGAGAACTTTGGAATTTCGTTTGCTTTTAACTATACAGGATCAATGTATGTGCCTCACTTTGGACTCGATCCGTCCACCAATGACCCCTTGGAGTTGGAAGCTATCAGCAAGGGCGATGTAATTACCGGAGAAAAACTTGAAAAATCGGAGGACTTTTTCATCTTCGACCTTCTGTTCGATTACCATTTTCATTTAACCGAGGAAACGCAAATCAGATTTTATGCAGGCGTGAAAAACATTTTTAACCAAACTCAGAACGTGTACGACAAAGGCATGTTTCGGGATGCCGGATATATTTATGGCCCAAGCTTACCACGAACCATCAATTTCGGGCTGAAAATCTGAAACATTTTTTAGCCGCACAATATTATATCTGGTTAAAAAAGGGGTGCTGGTTTTCCTGGTACCCTTTTTTCGTTTGTCGCCGCTTAAAAGATTACTAAATTTGCCTCTCAATTTATACTTCGAAATATGAGTAATGAAATGAATACCGGTCAGCAAAAGAAGAACCTGAGAAATAATATCATCGTTATTGCGCTTGCTGTGGTTTTGGTGATAGTGATTGGCTTGTTTTTTATGCAGCGGCGCGAACACAGTGCTGTTGTAACGGAGATAAAAGCCGAAAAAGATTCCATTCAGTTTGAGTTAACACAGATCGCGGCCAGCTACGATTCGATGAGAACGGAGAACGACACACTGAACGAACAGCTTTTTGTGGCACAGGCTAAGGTGAAAGATCTGCTGATAGAAGTGGAACAAACCAAAAAGGTGAGCTATTCAAAAATTGCCGATTACCAAAAACAGGTGACCACTTTGCGAGGCATCATGCGTAATTTTTATGTTCAGATTGATTCTTTAAACAGGAAGAACGAACAATTGATGGCCGAAAACCTGGAGGTAAAACAACAGTACAAACAGGTGGAGCAAAAAAATCAGCAGTTAAGCCAGGAAAAGCAACAGCTGCAACAGAATTTGAAAATAGCGGCAAAGCTGGAAGCCAGGGATTTGGTTGCTGAACCAATAAATGATAAGGCAAAAGTGACAAAGTTTACCAAGCGCACGGAAAAAATACGGATCTATTTTGTGCTGGGGCAAAACCAGGCCACGCCACGAGGCGCCAAAAATGTATATGCGCGTATTATGCGCCCCGATCAGTTGTTGATGACCAAGTCGGAAAAAGACCTGTTTCAGTTTGAAGACCTGAAAATTCAGTATTCGGCCATGCGTGAAGTGGTGTACGAAGGCAAAGATTTGCCGGTAGCCATTTTTTGGGACAACACCAGCGAGCCTGAATTGATGAAAGGTAGCTACACCGTCAACCTGTTCGCCGACGGAAACGAAATTGGCGCAACAACTTTTACTCTTCAATAAATCCTCTTTCCGGCGTAGAAAACCGGTGATCGTTTATGGCAACTTTTTTATTTGATAAAATAATATTCGGCCCGGTAAAAAGCCGCCGCTTGGGGGTTTCTTTGGGTGTAAACCTGCTGCCTACCCAGGTAAAGGTTTGTTCGTTCGACTGTATTTATTGCGAGTGCGGTTTTACGCCCAAAGAGTACGAAGAGAAAGTAGCACTTCCTGCGCGGGAGGAGGTAAAAGCCCGGCTGGAAACCAAGCTTAAGGAAATGGGTGTCGAAGGACAGTTGCCCGATGTAATAACTTTTGCCGGTAACGGGGAGCCAACGCTTCATCCCGAATTTGCCGGGATAATCGACGATACCATTGAGTTGCGTAATTCGCTGGCGCCCGAAGCCCGGATCGCTGTACTTTCGAATGCTACCATGATTCATCGGAAACCGGTTTTTGATGCCTTGCTGAAAATCAGGGACAACATCCAAAAGCTGGACTCGGCGTTTGAAGAAACCGTAAAAATCATCGATTGCCCCAAAGGTTCTTTCAATTTTCAGCAAGCCATTGAGCAGATGATTGCTTTCAACGGAAAAGTGATCATTCAAACCTTGTTTATCCGCGGAAGCTTTAAAGGAC
>JBKDZK010000852.1:0-2780 GCA_047971205.1 Draconibacterium sp. | reverse complement strand
GTCTGGAGTCCAGTCCTGGATGATACAACCCCGCCAGGTTACCCGTTGCGGTTGCCCGCCATTAAACGGGACGGTATAAATATCCCGCGACCCGTCGTAGTTGGCCGAGAATGCCAGTGTTTTTCCGTCGGGCGAAAATTTGGGAAGTACCTCCTCACCTCCAGGAGAACTAAGCCGGGTGGCCTGTCCGCCCTCTTTGGCTACTATCCAAATATCGCCTGCATATACAAAGGCAATGTGTGTTTTGGAAACATCGGCATACCGGAATAAGCGGGCATCTACCTGCGCCCCGGCAGAAAAGCCAGCCAGCAAGAAAACAGCCAGCATCAGAAAAATTGTCTTCATTTGTTTAAATTTTGTATTGAGTTTCTATGCGTTTTGCAATTCTGTTCTGGTTTTATTCAACTTATGTTGATTTACGTTGAAAGACGGAATTTACCAGCGTTCATTTCATCCGCTTTATTCTTTTGACCTGAATTACTCAAAATTGTATCAACAAGCTGTGTTAAGATAAGTTCGTCAAAGGTTCTTTTCATTACAAAATGACGCGATAAGATACTAAGCCTTTTTTGATTTAATCTGTTAAAGTAGAACTAAGTTGATGTAGTAATTATAAAACAGGAGTCATTTTTAAAGAATAACTCCTGTTTTTAAAAATTTATTAGAAATTTCGTTTTCACTTAAAGATATAGTTCATCAAAATTCTATATATTCGCTGTATAAACATGTATAAGGTTGTTTAAGGATATGAACAAATATTTATCGGTAAGTCAAGCAGCTGAAATCTTAAAAATAAGCCCTGAAACTCTTAGGAGATGGGATAACAGTGGAAGATTTAAAAGTTCAAGACACCCTATAAATAATTACCGGGTTTACTCCGAAGAACAAGTTATAAACCTGGTCGAGGAGATGCAACTGGAGATACAATACCGCTCGAAACCCCAAAAAGCAGAATTACTTACTCCTTATTTTGAGACTCATTTGGGAAAATTATACAATTACGATGCGATTAATTATTTAAAGCAACTTGAATCCAATTCCATTGATTTAATTTTTGCAGATCCTCCTTACAACATAAAAAAAGCGGAATGGGATACGTTCTCGAGTCAAAAAGAATATGTTGATTGGAGTATGGAATGGATTGCGGAAGCACACAGAGTCTTGAAAAAAACAGGATCGTTATATGTTTGTGGTTTTTCTGAAATACTTGCAGATATAAAATGGTCGGCCTCACATTTGTTTAAAGGATGTAAGTGGCTGGTCTGGTTTTACAGGAATAAAGCCAACCTGGGAAATGACTGGGGACGCTCACATGAAAGTATATTACACTTTAGAAAATCGAAAGAATTCATTTTTAATATTGATGAGGCACGAATTCCGTATAATGCACACACCCTGAAATACCCAAAACGAACACAAGCAGAAACTTCGCAATACGCCAACGGACGAAAAGGAGAATACATTTGGGAACCGAACCCTCTGGGTGCAAAACCTAAAGATGTATTTGAGATTCCAACGATTTCCAACAGCGCATGGGAAAAATACCCGCACCTAACCCAAAAACCGGTTGAATTACTTCGAAAGATTATTTTATCCTCATCTAATCCCGATAATATTATTTTGGATCCGTTCGGTGGTTCAGGAACGACGTATGCTGTTGCCGAAGCATATCAAAGAAAGTGGTTGGGCACCGAACTTGAAATTGACTATTGCAACATTATCCAGCTACGTTTAACCGACAAAAACCATATTTCCAGAATAGCCGGAGCAAAAGATGAACACGATTCCAATGAAAGAAGAAAAAAGTTAAGAGGTTAATAATTTGCTTAAATCCGAAGTAATTAGCTCTGAAAACTGTTTCATATAGTTATTGTATGGTTTTTTGGATGCGTTAGGCGGAGGATCCAAATAATAAACTCCTTCCAGTTCAGCTAGGAATTTAGAATAAACCATAAACAGTCCTGAAACAAGGGTAAAACTAACATTATCGGTTTCTTTTCGTTGCACGTCGTTCAGAAAAATACCAATTACTTTTTGCGGATGTTCAACAAATCTTTCAAGCAGAATTTTATCGATAAACATCTTTCCCATTCGATCTTTCGAAGTCGTTTTTACAGAAACGACCACTTCCTTTTCATTCAAACTCTCAGAAGATGATTTTACTTCGCTAAAAGGAGATATAATCAAATCATTCTCACACTTATATGTCTTCACCCCTTCATCGGTTTCATAAGGAATCTGAAGGACAATTTTTTTATTGGCAACCCCAATTTCTGTAAAAATTACTTTCACCAACTCTTCAAACCTGTTGCCAACATGTTTTCTTGCACTGTTTTGATTAACAAGCAGATCTAAACCAGCACCTATCGATTGCTGAATGGTATAAATGGTTTTATCTATAATATTCTTTTCGTTTGGAGCGACCGATTCTCCATTTCTGATCTTAACCAGAATCTCCCTGAGCACATAAAATTTCACATCAAAATCAGCCAGTTTACTTATAAACAAGGTCTTATTAATTGGCCTGACAAATTTAACAGTTCCTGCAATCTGACTGGAATAAATGAGGTAATTGTTCTTTTCTTCAGGAACACCAATTACATTCGGCAGATATTGTAAAACACGTCTGGTGATGTTTCCAAAATCATCGAGAGTTGCTTTGTATTGCTGTAAATCTTTATCTAATGGGATCATATTCCCAAAGATAATTTTTTTTATGACAACATGATTATCAAAAAGACATTTGACAGACTAGTGTGAAGATTTCTTAATAATCGAAT
>JBKDZK010000851.1:0-3789 GCA_047971205.1 Draconibacterium sp. | reverse complement strand
ACATAAACTACAATTACAATGCTAATGGATATATGTACGAGATAAAAGATAAACTTAACCGTAGCATATGGAAAGCGTTAACTGCCGATGCACGCGGGCAATTAACCAAAACGCAAAAAGGAAATAAATCAACCGATTTTACCTATAACGCTGCAGGTTTACCTTCCACCATTAAATGCCCGGGGATTATTGACAAAAAATATGAGTTTACAACAGGTGGTAACCTTACCTCGCACGAAGATTTTTTGGCCAGCCAGAAAGAAACTTATACTTATTCGTCAACGAACCAGTTAACAGGATGGGAAACCGAATCGAACGGAATTGTATCGGATGTTATGGAAATACAATACGACGGGCACGGAAACATTACCGGTAAATCGGACCTGTTTTACCAGATGAATTACGATCATCCTCAAAAATTACATGCCATTACCTCTATTAGCGGCGATCCTTCGCCTATTGCCGACGATACGCAAAATATTACCTATACCGATTTTGGAAAAGTAAAAACCGTAAGCGAAGGCAATAAGAGTTTGGGAATAAGCTATGGGGTTGACAGGCAGCGTACGAAGTCGGTATTTACAGAGAACGGAAGCACAACACTTACCCGTTACTATTTGGGAGGTTACGAAGAAGACCATACGGCTGCCGGAATAAAAAAAGTTCATTATATTAGCGGAAGTAAAGGATTAGCCGGTATATATGTAGAAGCAGGAGGCAGCGGCACCCTGTATTACGCCTATACTGATTACCTGGGTTCTTTGACAGCACTTACCAGCGAAAACGGCACAGTAAGCGAAAGGTACGCTTTTGATGCCTGGGGAAACCGCAGAAATCCCAATGCATGGACAATAAGGCTAATTGGCGAAAACAATTCTGTTACCGACCGTGGTTTTACGATGCACGAACACCTCGATGGTTTTGCATTAATAAATATGAACGGCCGTATGTACGACCCACAGATAGCACGTTTTTTAAGCCCAGACCCTATTTTACAGGCACCCGGGTATTGGCTGAATTTTACTCGCTATGCCTATGTGTTCAACAACCCCATTAAGTATGTTGATCCGAGTGGGAATGTCGCTTACAATACAGGTCAAAGAAAAATAAGTCGTTTAGAACATGCTTATTATAACGGGAAAATGGGTGTAATTGCGAAGTATGGATTTGCTGGTTGGAATAAATTTGTCGAAATGAATCCGACATGGAGTCATTTCAATCCAACAATATTAGCTCCCTTGGATGAAAAATCATTATTATTAGCTATCCAGAACTTCGAATCGGGATATGAAGGAGAAGAGTTTGAATGGGTATTGCAACATGCCTTTGTTGATGGACAGTATAAGGATAGTCGCTATATTAGAAAACGAAGAACCACCACAGTGAATGGAGGATATGTAAATAGATTACTAGCCGGTGGTTCTAATGTAGGTAGTATTTGGGGGATGTATGATAACTTTGGATATAATCACACATCTTATCCTACAACAAAAGGAACAATGAAAAATTTCAGTGCATTTACAGGGCGAAAAATGTCTCGTCAGGCATTAACTTATCTCAACCGTTCAAAATTAGTCTCTGCCGGAGGTAATTGGGGAACTAGCTTAATGGTTTTTAGTTCTGCATTTAATTATTATAATGGAGACAGAACAATGCTTAACTATGTGGATGGAGGGATAGGCTTAACTGGTGTTGGAAATTCATTCTTTCTTAAGTATTCAAGTTACGGCAGTGCTTCCTTGAGTTCATTTGTTGCGTTATATGGTGCTGGTAGGTTATTGTATGACTTCGTTGGAGTACCGAATATTAATCAGATTCAAAACAATATTGAAAATAACAAGTTTCCACTAGATGGTGTATATAATCCAACCACAGGAATGTATGACAGGTCTTATTGGTAGAATTTATTAATTATGGCAAGTTTATTTTATAGGCTTTGGGTTGATGCAATTGTTAATTCGAAAGGATTTAAAAACAAAGAACCTAATTGGAAATCAAGTGTGTTTTTTTTACTAACTATGATTGGCGCGTTGAACTTTTTTGTAGTCTTGTTATGGCTGGAATACTTCAATATTAACACACATAAGTGTTTTCTTACTTTTAAATCTAATAATATTCTCATGAGTGCAGTTGGAGGTTTTCTAAATTTTGGGTTGCCTTTAGCGCTTATTAACTATTACTCAATTTTTTATAAAAACAGGTATTTAAAGTTAATAAAACGATATCCATCTCCCTACAAAGGAAAATTGACAATAATCTATGGTATTGGTAGTATATTGCTTGTTGTAATAACTGTTTTGATCACATCTTGAGAATGTGAGTGTCGATAGAAGTTGACAACAAAAACTAATAATATTGCTCGTGTTAAGAACAGAAATGCCCTTTAACTTTATGGCATTAGTTCTTTGAAAACCTGTTTTTCGGTCTATCCCAATTGGGGTAAACCGAAAAAAGGTACTTTGAACGGTCGCTGGTACGCCATACAGATAGTCTATCTTTTAAGCCCCGACCCAATTTTACAGGCACCCGGGCATTGGCTGAATTTTAACCGCTATGCCTATGTGTTCAACACCCCCTTTAAGTATGTTGATCCGAGTGGGAATGTGGCATATTTGGCAAGAGAGCGCCAAAGAAGAGAAAGTGAACGGTTAGCCGCTTCGCGGAGATTGGACTTGTTGGCAAAGCCCAGAGGAGCAAGTTTTTCTATTTCCAGGAGTGGTGCCATGGCTGCCGGAGCAGGGATGAACGGAGTAGGGCTAGATGGTGTTTATTACGATTGGTTTTCGAGCACCTATCGTACGCTTGACGGAGCAGAAGCAAATATGTCAGGAGTTAATTTTATTCACCAGACGAACGGAAGATATACTACAATTTTTGCAGGTAGTACTGCTAATTCTACTGAAATCTTTCGGGGTGTTCACTTTGGAGGAGGAAAAACTTGGTACAAAGAAGATGGTCTAGCTGCTTTAGGAACTTTGGTTGCCAGTTCCCAAGGGGGCTTTGTTGGTGGAGATACTTGGAATAGCACAAGCAATCACTTAAATGGGGCTGGTTTCACTGTTGCAGGTGCTGAATATTCGGGTAGTAGAGCACTGTCCAGAACGATGAAATATGTTAGTTCCGCATCAAAAACTACACCTACAGAAGTAATGTTTAAAGTGCCTGGAGGAAGTGTGTATGCTTCGACCAGATTTGTTAGCAATGCAACAAAGGTTCTTAAGGTTGGTGGTGCAGCAACAGGAGTACTGGGAGTTGGAATGACGGGCTATGAAATATATACAGGACAGAAAAGTTTGATGGGAGAAGAAGGTCTCGATTTAATAATGGGAGGCGTAGCCTTTATACCTGGTGGAGGATGGATTGTATCAGGAGCTTACTTTGGAGGTAAATATTTACTTGAAGCTACAGGAAATGATTTTTGGAACGAACCTTAATGTTAAAAAATGACTTGGTATTACTATTTAAATTATAGAATATATAAATATTATCAGAAGAAGAGAGACAGCATGCCTGTCCTCTTCTCTTATTTAGGTACTGTCCTACTATTGTTTATGAATATTTTTTCGGTGTTTGGGTTGATAGGCTTCTACTATCCTTTAAAAGCACATATAAACAAATTGCATGTATTGGTGCTAATGTTGCTATTGGTAGCTTTTAATTATTTAGTGCTATATCGAGGAAAATATTATACAGAGGTGTTCGATAGGTTTGATAATGAAAGTGAGAGGTATAAAAGTTGGAATAAGTTTGTTCCGATTTATATTATAGCATCAGTATTATTTATGTTAG
>JBKDZK010000850.1:0-6040 GCA_047971205.1 Draconibacterium sp. | reverse complement strand
AGGGAAAAAAGAACAGGCCGAAAAATACTTCCACATGCTGGTGGACGATGAGCCCAACAAACACGACCTCATGAACATGGGGCATGTGCAGTGGAGCCTTGGAAACCGGAAAGAAGCGCTGGATTTCTATAAACGCTCGATCGATCGAAGCGACTTTACCGAGCAGGAATTTTTTGAAGTGTTTGAGGAAGACCTGCATCATTTGCTGACTCAGGGCGTTAACCGGGAAGATGTGCCCATTATGCTCGATCAGTTGCGTTACTTTCTAACTGTAAAAGCGAGTTAATTTTGGTTGCAGAAGCTGTATTCTTCTCATAATAAGCTTCTCCTTTTGCGTTCTTTTTAGTAAATCCTGACGCGCTTTGCGTGATATTTACTTATTGGACAGGCCCTTTTGCTATGTAGTCGTTTTTCTTTATCCGAGTGTGGCTACCATAACCGCTTTTATGGTGTGCATTCTGTTCTCAGCCTCGTCGAACACAACAGAAGCCGGACTTTCAAACACCTCTTCGCTCACTTCCATGGCCTCTAAACCAAATTTTAGGTAGATTTCTTCACCTACCCTGGTTTCGCGGTTATGAAATTCCGGAAGGCAATGCAAAAACTTTACATTCGGATTCCCGGTGAGCTCCATGGTTTGCTGGTTGATTTGGTAAGGCAAAAGCAGTTTAATGCGTTCTGCCCAAACTTCGTCGGGTTCACCCATCGATACCCAAACGTCAGTATACAGAAAATCACAGTCTTTTACAGCTTCTTCAACTTTGTCGGTAACCAGTATTTTGGCGCCGGTTTCTTTCGCAATTTCTCTGCACTGTTCCTGTAGTTCGGTCGACGGCTGGCATTCTTGCGGTGCAGCAGCCCTGAAATCCATTCCCAGTTTGGCAGCTCCCACCATGAGCGAGTTACCCATGTTGTTGCGGGCGTCGCCGAGGTAGCAGAATTTTATTTCCGACAGCGGTTTGTCAGAATGTTCCTTCATGGTCAGAAAATCAGCCAGAATTTGAGTGGGATGAAACTCGTTGGTAAGTCCGTTCCATACCGGAACACCTGCATATTTCCCGAGTTCTTCCACAATGTTTTGCCCAAAGCCGCGGTATTCAATGCCATCGTACATGCGTCCCAAAACACGGGCTGTGTCTTTCATCGATTCCTTGTTGCCGATTTGCGAGCCCGAAGGTCCGAGGTAGGTAACACAGGCTCCCTGGTCGTAGGCAGCCACTTCGAAAGCACAACGCGTACGCGTAGATGATTTTTCGAAAATCAGCGCTATGTTTTTTCCTTTTAAATGCTGTTGCTCTTTTCCGTTATACTTGTCGCTTTTTAATTGACCGGAAAGGTCGATCAGGTAACGGATTTCATCGGGGGTGAAGTCGAGTAATTTTAAAAAATTACGGTTTTTCAGATTGATCATGTTGTTCTGCTTTTATGCGTTATTTTGACTACTTTTTATTTCGCTTTAAACTAATCGTATTCCATGGTTATTTTAGATCCGTACGAGCGGTCCTCAAGCTTGGTGGCTTCCGTAATCACGCTTTTGCCTCCGCCTTTTTCAATAAAATGAAGACAGGCGCGGATTTTGGGTTCCATGGTGCCTTCAGCAAAAGTACCATTTTCGAGGTGTTTTATGGTGTCGGCATAATTCAAAAATTCGAGTTTTTCCTGTGTAGGTTTTCCATAATCTTTGAAGATAAACGACACATCGGTGAGGATGTACAATTCATCGGCATTGATGTTGACCGCCAGCAGGCTTGAGGCCATATCTTTGTCGATTACCGCATCCAGTGTGCGGACATCCCTGTTTTCGTCGTAGTAAATGGGAATGCCGCCGCCACCGGCTGCAATTACAATATTGCCGGCTCTTGTCAGCATCTCGATCATTTCTTTGTTCACAATATCGATGGGCATGGGCGACGAAACCACTCTGCGGTAACCTCCCGCTACTTTGTCGGTCGATTTAAAAATCCAGCCTTTTTGCTGTGCCAGTTGGTCGGCTTCTTCTTTTTGGTAGATTTTCCCGATTCGTTTGGAAGGATTATTAAATGCCGGATCATCGGGGTTTACCTCCACCAGGGTTACCAGGGTAACCACATTTTTGTTGATCCCGTGTTTGTTCAAAACATTCCGGAGCATGCGTTCGAGCATGTATCCGATTCCGCCCTGCGAGTCGGCCACACACACGTCGAGTGGCATGGGGGCAATTTTATAAAGTTGTTCCCCGGCATCGTTTCGCATCAGTATATTTCCCACCTGCGGACCGTTGCCATGTGTAATTACCAGGTCGTAGCCTTCTTTGATCAGATATACCAGGTTTTCAAGTGTGTCGGTCGAGTTTTTTTCTTGTTGCTCGATGGTGCCGTCTTCAGAGCCCCTCGAAAGTGCGTTGCCTCCCAGAGCCACTACTGCCAGTCTGTTCATTTTGTTTACGGTTTTAGTTTTTAACGACGCCTGTTTTGGTTCCGCTAGCATCGGATTGAAAACAATTACGCGTCATGGGTAAACTTAAAAAATCAAGCGCGAAATAAATCTGATCGTTCTTACGTTTTTTGGCTGACCGGGCATATTATACAACAGCTATTCGCTAAGCGGGATTTAAAATTGAAAAACAGGTATTTATCTCACTTTCAAAT
Organism: Draconibacterium sp.; assembly: GCA_047971205.1. Taxonomy (GTDB): domain Bacteria; phylum Bacteroidota; class Bacteroidia; order Bacteroidales; family Prolixibacteraceae; genus Draconibacterium. The sequence goes on along the minus strand of JBKDZK010000850.1, from coordinate 3,413 downwards.
TCAAATTATCCCGGGTTAATTTGTTAACAGTTTGATCTTAATATGATTTATTTATTGAGGGTGAAAGAGAAGGGGGCGGCTGATATTTTTTAACTAAATTTGCACACAATTGAAAAAAAGGACTCCATGGCATTTAGACGAAAAAAGTCTTCAAAATCAAAAACAAAATCTACCGGGAAAAAGAAATTCTGGTTTCGGAATGAAAAATTTCACTTTATACTCGGAATATTTCTTTTGAGTTTTTCAGCATTTTTGCTGATCTCTTTTGTTTCGTTTTTATTTTACGGCGCTGCCGACCAAAGTATTATGGATGCGCCCTGGAAAGAGTTTTTGTTCGACTCTTCCAAAAATGTACGAAACAGCGGCATGAAAGTGGGGGCGCTTCTTTCAGAGAAGATCATTAACGGAGGCTTTGGCCTTGCTTCGTTTCTTTTTATTTACATGGCGGCATTAACCGGCCTGAAAATTCTGGGAAGAAGCATTGCGCGTTACCGCCAGCACATGCTCGACAGTTTGCTGATCATTATTTGGCTTTCGCTGACGCTTGGCTTTATTTTTAATAAAACGGGTGCCGATTCTTTTCTTTATCCGGGCGGACATTACGGTTTTATCCTGAGCAACTGGCTGCGGTCGCTGGTAGGGATTATCGGTATGGCTCTTATTTTACTGATCATTGGGTTGGTTTACATGGTAGTACGTTTCGATAAAGCTTACGAATTTTTGAAAAACCTGCTGAAACAGAAGCCAAAACAGAAGCCTTTGGCAGATCCGGAAGAAGACGATGACCTGGAACCTTTTGAAGAGGAAAAAGAAGATGAAATTGTGGGGCACGATGATATTTCTACAGTAATTGGAGAAGACGACGTTGTTCGGGCCATTTTTGAGCCGGACGGTGACGAAGACTTTGAGGTGGAGCAAAAAGAAGAGCAAGAGGAGATAGTTGCAGAAGAAGAGCCTGTTGAAGAGGAAGCTGAGGAGGAACTAAGCCTTCACGTTGAGCCCAAATTAAAGGAAGAAGAAGTGGATGAAATTGAGCTGGAAGAACTGGAGGATTACGATCCTACTTTGGATTTGGCAAGCTATAAATTTCCGACGCTTGAATTGCTGGAAGACCACAAATTTGATAATGCCGAAGTGAAGCAGGAAGAATTGGTGGCCAACAAAAACAAGATCGTTGAAACCCTGCGTCATTATAAAATTGAAATTACCAAGATACGTGCAACCATCGGACCGACCATTACACTTTATGAGATTGTGCCGGCGCCGGGTGTGCGAATCTCCAAAATTAAAAACCTGGAAGACGACATCGCACTGAGTTTGTCGGCACTGGGTATTCGTATTATTGCGCCTATTCCGGGGCGCGGAACCATCGGTATTGAGGTGCCCAACCAGCATCCCGAAGTGGTTTCGATGCATTCCATTGTCCGTTCCAAAAAATTCCAGGAAAGTACGGCCGAGCTACCTGTTGCCATGGGTAAAACCATTTCGAACGAAACCTATATGTTCGACCTGGCCAAAATGCCACACATCCTGGTCGCGGGTGCTACCGGTCAGGGTAAATCGGTGGGGGTGAATGTGATCATCACGTCCTTGCTGTATAAAAAACACCCATCTCAGCTTAAGTTTGTTTTTATCGATCCGAAAAAAGTGGAACTAAACATCTACTCGGTGATCGAAAAACATTACCTGGCGAAACTTCCGGGTACGGAGGAGCCGGTAATTACCGATATTCAGAAAGTAAAAAATACGCTGAATTCAATAAACATTGAAATGGATGCGCGCTACGACCTGTTGAAAGCAGCGCATGCCCGAAACATCAAGGAATACAACAAGAAATTTATCAGTCGGCGTTTGAACCCTGAAAAAGGGCACAAATACATGCCTTACATTGTGGTGATCATCGACGAATTTGCCGATTTGATTATGACTGCGGGTAAGGAAATTGAATTGCCGATTGCACGTATTGCGCAGCTGGCGCGTGCGGTGGGGATTCACATGATCATTGCCACACAGCGCCCGTCGACGAACATTATTACGGGTGTGATCAAGGCCAACTTCCCGGCCAGGATCGCTTTTAAGGTGGCATCGATGATCGACTCGCGTACCATTCTGGACACACCGGGAGCCAACCAGTTGATCGGAAAAGGAGATATGCTGATTGCTTCGGGTAGCGAAATCACACGTGTTCAGTGTGCTTTTGTAGATACTCCGGAAGTGGAAAAAATATGTGCTTTTATTGGCGATCAGCGGGGCTATCCTACGGCCTTCCTGCTGCCTGAATACGTTGGCGACGATGAACCCGGACCGGGGGATGTGGACCTGAACAACCGCGATGACCTGTTTGACGATGCTGCCCGTGTGGTGGTGGTGAACCAGATGGGATCTACTTCCATGATTCAGCGCCGTTTTGCAATCGGTTACAACCGTGCCGGACGTTTAATGGATCAACTGGAAATTGCCGGTATTGTTGGCCCGAGCGAAGGTAGCAAAGCCCGACAGGTGCTGATTCAGGATGAATACGCTTTGGAACAATTATTGAATAACTTATAGCCAAAATTTTATACACGATATGAAGAGAAAATGGGGGATGGTGTTTGCCATCGTTTTGGGAGCGGCAGTTACATTGTATGCTCAAACCGACGCAAAAGCAAAGGAAATACTTGACCAGGTAAGTGCGAAAACAAAGACCTTTACCAGTATGTCGGCTGATTTTGTTTTTTCGATGGTGAACAAGGAAATGGACATCAACGAACAGAACAACGGCACAATTAAAGTAAAAGGACAAAAATACATGGTGAGTCTGCCGGGGGCCGGGTTAGAAATTTATTCCAATGGTGAAACCATCTGGAATTATATGAAAGACGGTAACCAGGTTACAATTACCAATGTGGAGGATGCCGGAAGCGAGCTGATGGATCCGTCTTCCATATTTAGTATTTACGAGCGCGGTTTTCGTTCCAAATTTATTGCTGAAAAGAAGGAGGGTAGCAAAATCCTTTACCAGATTGAGCTTTTCCCGGATTCAGATGAATTTCAGGTAGAAAAAATAGATGTATTTGTTGACAAAACTACGATGATGCTTAACTCAGCGACATTGTACGGTACCGATGAAAATCTGTATGGAATTGTGATAAACAAGCTCGAAACAAACAAGAGTTTCACTGACGCTGAATTTGTGTTTGACAAAAGCAAGCACGCAGACGTAGAAGAAATTGATTTAAGATAGAAGCTGTGATTTCACAGCTTTTTTTGTTTTCATCAGATGCATCCGCAAACAAAGAAAATTCTTGAAGTTGACTATCCCCGTGGCAGAGCCAAGGAGTATTACGCCAACTTCATTTCAGCTAAATTGCTGAAAACCGAATTTTCTTTATTTCACCCCTCTGTCAGCCATAGAGGCTGACATCTCCCCT
>JBKDZK010000849.1:0-2595 GCA_047971205.1 Draconibacterium sp. | reverse complement strand
CGGGCAAAGCGCTAAAAAAGTATTCTCTTTCGACCGTTGTAGTTCCAGATCTTTCAGATCGTTTTCGCTGGTAAACGTATTATGAACCAGCAACAAGGTATTTTCAACCGGCAGAAATTCCAATGCGGTGCTTAACGGAGTGCTCCTGCCTGCCAGTGAGAAACATCGAGGCCAATGTTGTGTTGTAAATGATCGGCAATCGGCCCGGTATCCTCATTAAAAAATTGCTCTTCTGCCTGGCTTTCCTGATTGTGAATTGATAGAATTGCGGAATCTTTTTGGGCTTCTGCCTGTATTTTTCTGAAAAGCGATTCTGAAACAGAATAAGGCGAGTGCGGAACAATGCTTGCCGACAGTCGGTTTTGTATAAACTCATTCCGTGCCAAAACCGCCAGATCGAAAGCCCGTTCGGCACGCGAAGGATGAAAACCAAAAGCTTCAACAAAGGTATGGTAAGCTATTTTGCTTTTTTGTTTCACCGGAATGGAAGCTCCTGAATTGGATACATCGCCTACTGCAGCAATCCCTGCGGCCCACATCAGGCGATCGGCCAACTGCATGGCTTTCAGAACATGCCCGGGCTCTGCCTTTCGGAGCTTATTAATTTGCCCGAGAAAACCGCCCATACCGGTTTTAGCCTCAGTTTTTTTATGTAAATGAGAAAGTTCGAGATGACAGTGTGCATTTACAAAACCCGGAACAATAACGCCGCTGTAGTATTCCACACCGGCCTCTTCGCGCCAGTTATCTGCTCTTTCCTGCAATTCAACAACAGTTCCGTCGTCGTCGCAAACAAGAAGTCCGTTTTTTACAGGTGGCCTGTTTCCGGGGAAAATGTATGTGGCCGCCAGCTTTCTCACATCTTTGGGCTATTTATCAATTTCAGCCTGTTCTTCCTTTAACTTCAGCTCATCCTGCTTTCTGCCGGATAATTCCTGCTCCATTTCACTCAGCTTCGAAGTCACTTTCCGGTACATTTTGTCGAAATTTTTCGGAACACTGGCGTAGTAGATAAAAGATTGCTCGAACAAGCTATCCTGAACATGGTATTTGTCGAGCACCGAATAATAAAAGTTGACCGACGAATTATCTCGCATGATCGTATCATAGCGGAACTTGTTGTAAGTCGCTTCCGCCAAATGTATATCCACCAGCATATCGATCATCTGGCTTTCTTTAATCAGATGTTCTGGTTTCGGAACCACGGGGTCGTCGCACGAAGCCGCAACAAAAACCAGTAACAATACTATAAATAGGAATCTTTTCATCATCAGGGTGCCAAATTATAAATAGTTCGGTCAGAAATCAAAAACAGGAAGTTAAAAAAATTTATTTACCCTTTGTTTCGTCCTCGCCATGTCAAACGAAGTCTTCTCCCTCAACAATTGTCCAAAAAGCAAATTTCACGCAAAGTACGCCATGATTCATCCAAAAGAACGCAAAAGAGGGAACTGAAAATAAGCACTCTGCGACCTTCGCGCTTCTTTAGAGTCTTTGCGTGAACCTGATTTCATCATAGAGGCTAGCCCCGTTGGTGCCGGAGACTTCGATAAGGGTCCGCCGGAAGCGGAGTATTTTATTCCTACCAGAGAACCAATCAATTTTATGCAAAAATGGTTTTGAAAACCTCTTCCACCCGGCTTACTTTCACAATGTCGATGTTGAACTTCTTCGCATCAAAACCTTTGTTTAGCGACGGTACGTAAATCCGCGAGAAACCCAGCTTGGCAGCTTCGGCAATCCGTTGCTCAATACGGCTGACAGCCCTTATTTCGCCTGTCAGTCCCACTTCTCCGGCAAAACAGATTTTGTGATTGATCGCAATGTCAATGTTCGACGAAAGAATGGAGCAAATAACCGCCAGGTCGGTGGCCGGATCGCTGATTTTGAGCCCGCCTGCAATGTTCAGAAATACGTCTTTGGCGATCAGCTTAAAACCCGCCCGTTTTTCGAGCACCGCCAGCAACATGTTTAGCCGGCGCAGATCAAAACCCGTGGAAGACCGTTGCGGAGTTCCGTAAGCCGCCGAACTCACCAGCGCCTGAATCTCGATCAGGAAAGGACGTACGCCTTCGACGGTGGCAGCAATCGCTGTTCCACTTACATCGTGACTCACTTTCGAAATCAGTTGTTCCGAAGGATTCGTGATTTCGCGCAAACCATCGCTGCGCATTTCAAAAATTCCGAGTTCGTTAGTCGAGCCAAAACGGTTTTTGTTCGAGCGCAGAATCCGGTACATGTAGTTGGTGTCGCCTTCAAACTGCAAAACGGTGTCGACCATGTGTTCCAGCACTTTCGGGCCGGCCAGGTTACCGTCTTTTGTGATATGACCGATGAGCACCACCGCCACATTATTTTTCTTGGCAAACTTTAAAATAGCCGATGTGCATTCGCGTACCTGTCCCACCGATCCCGGAGATGATTCAATCAACTCGGTGGAAATGGTTTGGATCGAGTCGATGATCAGCAGTTCCGGGTTAACCTGTTCGGTATGAGCCAGGATATTTTCGAGCGAAGTCTCACTCAAAAACAAACAACTGCTGGTTTTATTGCTCAGGCGCTCGGCACGCAGTTTTATTTGCTGCAGGCTTTCCT
>JBKDZK010000848.1:0-2815 GCA_047971205.1 Draconibacterium sp. | reverse complement strand
GAATAAAACTGTGTGATTTTATAATATCGGTTCAGGATCGATAAGCGCCTGGGCGAAAAGTTATACAACAGATTTTTTATCATCGTTTTATTTTGATCGGTATCAGTTCACAAAAAATGACCTTTTATAACAAGGCACAGCCGTGAAATGTTGCGCAAAACTAGTATTATTTTGTTACGGTGAGTTGGTATTGATGCTGTGATAAGCACTTTTCCGCATTTTGTTTTTGTGGTTGCGGGGAAAGTTAAGATTGATGAGAATATTTACTGGTTAGAAAACTCGGGAATAAAGGGTGATGATTCTGCCAGCAGTCTTTTTCCGGTGCCTCTTGAACGGTTTAACTGAATTGTAAAGGTGCAGTATAAATTTGTTGGTTTAATTTATAGTTTATATTTTCAAATCCTTACTAAACCATATTACCGATGAAACCTGCGATTTTATTTTTCAGTTTACTTTTTTTTGTAACGGTGTCTTTTGGCCAAACTACCAGTAAATCACTTGATAACGTGGTGATAACGTTCAATAAGAGCAAAACAGCCGTTCAGACAACCGGAAATGGGGAGATGCAAATAAACGTATCTCCCAAAGATTTACGAAAGTTTAAAGCCGACGGAGTTGTGCGTTACAGCGATTTTGGTGCTGCAGGCGACGGGAAAACGGATGATATGGAAGCCCTGGTTGCAACACACGCTTTCGCAAATCAGGAAGGTCTTGGAGTAAAGGCTGACGATGAAGCTACGTACTGCCTGGGAGGGAAGAACCGCACCGCAGTTATTCGTACCAATACCGATTTTGGAACGGCCACTTTCATTATCGACGATACAAAAGTGGAGAATCGAAATGCGCCTGTTTTCCTGGTGAATTCCGCTCTGGAATCGTTCAAACCTGACGGGATCGTTTCGTTTAAAGCAAATCAGAAAAAAATAAATGTTTCACTACCTTCCACTTGCCTGGTTACTGTTACCGATTCAAATGTAAAACGCTACATCAGGTTTGGGCCGAATCAAAATAATGGATCTTCGCAAACCGATATTTTTATTGTTGACAAAAACGGAAATGTGAATATGGATGCTCCGATTATTTGGGATTTTGATCAGGTCACAAATGTAACTGCGCTTCCCATTGATGAAGAAACACTTACCATTACAGGCGGACGTTTTACTACCATCGCGAACAGTGCCGAATCGAAATACACGTATTACAGCCGGGGCATATCCATCAAACGTTCCAATGTGCTGGTAGATGGATTGGAACACCGTATTGTTGGAGAAGGAGACTATGGTGCGCCTTACGGTGGCTTCTTCAATATTAGTGAATGTGCCTGGGTAACGGTTAAAAATTGTATCCTAACGGGGCACAAAACCTACCAGACAATCGGTTCAGCAGGTGTTTCGGTGTCGATGGGAACCTATGATATTACAGTGAATCGTGCGCTCAATGTTTCCTTTATCAACTGTAGCCAGACAAACGATATTAACGATAACAGGTATTGGGGGATAATGGGATCGAACTACTCTAAGAATCTTTTGTTCGACGGTTGCACGTTTTCCCGTTTCGACGCACATATGGGCGTTGCCAATGCGACCATTCGTAACTCAACGCTCGGCCACCAGGGAATTAATGCCATTGGCAGCGGCACTTTTACGGTTGAAAAGTCAACCATTAGGGGACGAAGTCTGATTAATCTGCGTTCGGATTACGGCAGCACCTGGAAAGGAAAAATGATTATTCGCGATTGTGTTTTTGTTCCGGCAAACGGCAATAAAATGAGCGCCTCTCTAATTGGGGGCTCCAATTCAGGTAAGCACAACTTTGGCTACACCTGCTATATGCCCGAAGAAGTAATCATCGAGGGGCTTTATGTCGACGACACGAACCATCCCGATGAATACCAGGGACCCGCCATTTTTTCCAATTTCAATCCGAAAATGACCGACGAAACTTACGAAGAACCTTTCCCCTATGTCAGAACCCGGAAAGTGATCCTAAACAAGGTAAGCACAGCCAGCGGTAAGAGGTTAAGACTTAGTGATAACCGCTACATGTTCAAAGATGTAGATATCATCAACGAGTAAAGGGGGCAAAATTTCTTTTTATACTCAATGCAGATAGCTTTTCGGGAATTTTGACGAATATATTTTTTTCTTTCTCAAGTCAAAATTTTCAGGCATAGCCGTAGCTACGGTTTAAAATTTTGGTGTAGAAAAAGGGAAAAAGAACGAGTGAAAAAAACGAAAAGTTATTTGTTTTGGGTATATTCCCTAAGTTGAAACATAATATTAACCACTTCAACAGACGGAGCTTCTATAGCCCTATACGTCTGGGCAATGGTAGCTGCCAGTTCCGATTGCCGGAATTCCTGCGGCGATTCTGGAGAATCCCAGATGTAAACACCCCCGAACTCGCCCGGCGTGTCCAGCTTGATGTAATATTTCTGAACCAGGCTGTTAATAAAGTTATTTGAAACGGGATAGAACTTAATCAAACAAGCGGTTAAAATGATTATCCAGGTGCTTTCGCATGGCTTCCCTGAACTTTTTCGGATTGCCCGTTTTCAGGATTTCAACCAGCCCTTTGTGCGAAATGTGTTTTTTCTTTTTGATGGGTTTGTTTATCAATCCACTGTCGTAGGCAAAATTGAACGCAGGCAGCAAAATCGTCTGAAAATTTTTCAGCGTTTCGTTTTTGGTTATCTCGTACAGCCTTCCGTGACAGTTGATTTCATGATTGATATCGAACAAAACATCTTCGGTTGAGGTCGGTTCCGAGTTTGTTATTTCTTCCAGCTCGCGGATGTCGTCGTCGGTGATATGAT
>JBKDZK010000847.1:0-2313 GCA_047971205.1 Draconibacterium sp. | reverse complement strand
GTAGTTGCCCTCGAGTCGTACGAAAACAAACCTTTAACGCTCAGCCCCTTTGTTACTGTATTACTTAAATCCCATTCCAAGCCAATGGATGTATTCAAATTCGATCGGACTTCGTTTCGGTATCCCATGCGGTTCATAATTTCAAAAGCCGAACGGTCCATATATCCGGGGTCTACGATCTGTCCTGGTTCCACACCAAAACCATCAATTGTTGTAGGGCCTGGCGTAATGGGTAAAATCGTTTGTGCCTGGTAAAGTAAATCACGCATCATCCAGTTTGTATCATTACCGTATAACCAGGCAGCCGGCATATTCACCTGCTCGATATAACTTCCGATATTCAAGAACGATTTTAACGATTCTGTTACATTGTAATCCAGATTAGCCCTGAAGTTATATCTGTCCATTTTTGAAGAAGGATCATATCCCAGAACCGACTTAGGTTCAGTATTTAAGTTACCTCCCTGGTGCAGATAGCCTGCATTTATAAAAAATGCTATTTTTTCAGTACCTCCGGAAGCGTTCATGTTCACACGTGTTTGTGGAGAAGATCTTGAAATGTATTCTCGGTAGTAGTCATGATCCGGGTACATATATTCACGCAGGCGCTTCTGCTCCTCATAATCAGCGGCATTGGGATCAAGGCCTTCCAGCGGGTTTAAATACCGGTTTATTGTTGTTTGATCGTAAGGCAGGGTTGTATTGCCGTCGTTTAGGGAAGCCTCGTTCCTTAACTCCATATATTCCCAAGAGTGTAAACGCTCAGGCTCTCGCGTAAATGCGGTGTAGCTTTGTTCGGCGTTGATGGAAAGCTGCATTTTCCCTTCTGTACCACGACGGGTTGTAATTAAGATTACGCCGTTTGCTCCCCTTACCCCAAAAAGAGCAGTAGCAGAAGCATCTTTCAATATAGAAACCGAAGCAACTTCATTGGGGTCAATTGTTCTAATATTATCACGAGGTACTCCGTCAATCAAAATCAACGGACTTTTCCCGTTGGTGGTGGCAGCTCCACGCAAGTACATGGTGGCGTCATCTCGCCCAGGCTGTCCCCCTCCGGACTGTATCGATGTTAAACCGGCAACTCTTCCTGCAAGCGTATTGGCCAAACTTGCTGAAGATCCTTTTACGACATCTTCCGTTTCGATCGAAGAAACGGCTCCGGTTACTGTAACCTTTTTCTGGATACCATACCCTACCACGACCACTTCTTCCAAGTCAGCCATTTCTTCTTCCAATATAATATTGAACGACGTTTTTCCGGCTAAAACAATTTCCTGCATTTTCATCCCAACAAAGGACAACTGTAGGATTTCAGCAGAAACAGGTGCTTCGAGGCTGAAATTTCCGTCAGCATCGGTAACTGTACCAACAGTAGTACCTTTAACAATAACCGTTACACCGGGCAATGGCAAACCTTTGGTATCGGTTACTTTTCCGGAAATTGTTTTCTTTTGCGGCGTATCTGCTTCGCTTTCCAAAAGCAGACCCGGCGGTTCGATGTACTTTGTATCCTTGTGGATTATAACTGCCTTATGAACGATCTCATACGTTAATCCAGTGTTTTTCAAACACTCATCAAGAATAGCATCGACAGTTTGATCGCAAAACTCAACATTTAACCCATGAACCTCCTCTATCTCATCGTTTTGATAGAAAAAATTGAACTGGGTCATTTTCTTCATTGTCCAGATGACCTCTTCCAGCGAAGCCTGTTTCATACTTAGGCTAATTTTTGTAGCCTGAGAGTAAGACTCCGTTGCAGCAGCCTGAAATGCTGAAGCCAAGATAATCACCCAAACAACTTTCATCATAATTAAAAATTGAAACACCTTCCGTTTAAAGAAGGCGCTTGTTACACCATTTTTTTTCATAAGTTTGAATGTTTAATTATTAATATTCCGTTTCGCAGCGGATATTTGTTCTTAGGACGGGAAATGCTGCCAACATTTCCTGTCTTTTTTATTAGTTCTATTAGTTTCCGTTTATTCGCTTATTTATTTGCGAATACAATGGTGTGGTCGTTAACTCTTACATTAACTTGATTTGTTGCTTTTATTATGTCTATGAACTTTTCAATTTCATCGTATTTATCCAAGCTGCCACTAAACCTCAGGTCTTTAACTTCAGGATTCATATAAAATACCTTTGCTGAATACCAGCGTGTAAGCTGAGTCATAATTTCTTCGAGTGGCATATCATAAAAAACAAGTTGTCCGTCTTTCCATCTTATATAATTGCTTACATCTACATTACTGGTTACAATCTTGCCGGAAAGTTTATCCATTACAGCCTGCTCGTTTGGTTGCAAAA
>JBKDZK010000846.1:0-1899 GCA_047971205.1 Draconibacterium sp. | reverse complement strand
CCGAAGATGCGCAGTTTGAAACGGGAAAATAGCCGACTACTCACCCAATACGAGCTAATGTATAAAAACCTCGAAAGCATTGAAGGGGTTTTAGAAGATATCCAACACCGCGACGATAATTTATACCGGGTTGTTTTTGAAGCCGATCCTATTCCAAACTCCGTGCGTAAAGCAGGTTTTGGCGGGGTCAACAAATATGCTCACCTGGAAAGTCTGGATAACGCGGATTTGGTTGTTAACACCGCACGCAAACTGGATGTTGTTGCTAAAGAAGCCTACATCCAATCCAAATCATACGACGAAGTTTTAAAACTAGCCCTCGACAAAGAGGCCATGCTTGCCAGTATTCCGGCAATTATGCCTGTTTCAAACAAAGATTTGAAACGAACAGCTTCAGGCTGGGGATTTCGGATTCATCCGATCTACAAAATTCGTCGTTTTCACTATGGCATGGACTTTACCGCTCCTGTGGGAACTGAGATTTATGCAACCGGAGACGGCGTTGTGAAAGATGTGCAAAGCTCGCGCGGAGGATTCGGACGTTGGGTGGTTATTGACCACGGCTATGGTTACGAAACCCTTTACGGGCACATGAATGAATTTAATGTTCGCAAAGGACAGAAAGTCAAACGAGGAAGCGTCATCGGTTATGTTGGTAGCAGCGGTACCTCTTCCGGGCCACACATCCACTACGAGGTTCACCGAAATGGGAAAGCTGTCAATCCTCAGTACTATTACTTTAAAGATTTGACGCCTCAGGAGTACGAAAAAATGATTGCCATTTCGTCGAACATGGGACAATCCTTAGACTAAATACCTGCGGCCGTGCCCTACCGTAAACCCAAAATAGAAAAAGTCTTTTATTCGATTGGTGAAGTTGCTGATATGTTTCAGGTTAATACTTCACTGATTCGTTTCTGGGAAAATGAATTCGATATTTTAAAACCCAAAAAGAATAAAAAGGGGAATCGTCTTTTTACGCCCGAAGACATTGAAAATATCAAAATCATCTACCACCTGGTAAGAGAACGGGGCTTAACGCTAAAAGGCGCCAAGCAAAAATTGAAAGACAATAAAGAAGATACCATTAATAAATACGAACTGGTTGACCGGTTGAAAGACATCCGGCAGATGCTTCTCGATATGAGAGACCATATGGATTGAGGAGAAAGGAAGCCAGCAAAACGAGAAGTAACAATTTAACACCTGAAGCATGAAGATTAGCGAAATAACGAACTACCTTGAATCGGTAGCACCTTTAGCCTACCAGGAATCATACGATAATGCCGGCTTACTGGTTGGAAACCCCAGCCAGGAAGTGAAACAGGTACTGATAACACTTGATGTAAACGAAGCGGTTTTAGAGGAAGCCATTCAAACGAAATGTGATTTGATCCTCGCCCACCATCCCCTGATTTTTGGAGGAATCAAAAAGCTAAATGGGAAAAATGAGGTGGAGCGTTGCGTCATCAAAGCCATTCAGCACAACATCGCTATTTATGCTTCGCACACCAACCTCGATAGCGTTCCGGAAGGTGTGAACGGGAAAATCTGTGAGAAGATCGGCTTGGAAAACTGTCGGATTTTATCGCCGGTGAGTGGCCAACTGAAAAAGCTGGTCACCTTTATTCCGTTTGACTATGCCGAAAAAATGCAGGAAGCTGTCTTTGAAGCCGGAGCCGGAAGTATTGGGAATTACGATTCCTGTGCCTATTCGATTGCCGGAAAAGGAAGTTTCAGAGGCAATAACTCAACGACACCATTTGTTGGTAAGCCCGGAGAAATTCACTACGAAAACGAACTCCGTTTCGAAACCATTTTCCCAGCCCACACGCAAGGAGCAGTTATTCGGGCTCTCATTCAAGCACACCCTTACGAGGAAGTTGCTTACGACATTTA
>JBKDZK010000845.1:0-5608 GCA_047971205.1 Draconibacterium sp. | reverse complement strand
TTTGGCACCAATTACCACAGGTTCGATGTGCGCGAATACCCACTCAACCACGGTTACGACGAGTTTTTGGGTTTTAGCGCACACGCCCACGATTACTGGCTCAACTCGGAGGAAATAGCCCAACGAACTCCCGACCCGAACGGAACCAGCGCCCATCTGGGGACACTGATGCACAACAACAGCTACAAAAGCTATCCGGAAGGCTATCTCACCGATATTTTCACCGATGAAGCCATTCAATACCTGAAAACCAAGCGGGACCAGCCATTTTTTCTGACACTTGCCTACAATTCGGTTCACCACATTATTCACGAGGTTCCACAAAAATACCTCGACAAATACCAGGTAAAACCTATCCATAATTACGATCCTGACAGCATGGAGACTTTTGGCAATCAAACTCCGGGATCGTATTCTGCTTATTACGAAAAATACACAAGGCTGGGCGCCATACAGGACGAAGATATGCGCAAATACTACCTGGCTAACCTGAATTGCCTTGACGATAACATTGGCCGTGTACTGGATGCGCTGAAAAAAGAAGGGCTGGACAAAAACACGCTGATCATTTATATTTCCGATAACGGAGGCTCGCCCATAACCGGTGCACTAAACGCCCCGCTTTCGGCAGGCAAATATTCCTTGTGGGAAGGCGGCATACGTGTTCCGATGGCCATTTCGTGGCCCGCAAAGGTGAAAGCCGGCAGCACAAATACCGGATATGTTTCGGCTGTTGATATTCTTCCAACCATTGCGGATGCTGCCGGAATTACCTTAAATGATGGAACCATCGATGGCAAAAACCTGCTGGCAAGCGAAACAACTACCGATCGCCTGCTCGTTTGGAAATGGGGAAACACCTGGGCTGCGCGTTTGGGGCCGTGGAAACTGACCAACACCAACGAATCGTGGGGAAAAGGGCGTCCTTCCAACTATTACATCAAACCCATTTCCAACGATTTAAGTCTGAAACTTTTCAACCTTGAAGACGATCCCGGGGAACGGATAAACCTGGCAGAAGAAATGCCCGAAAAAGTACAGGAACTTCAAAACGCCTATACAAACTGGTGCAAGCAAAACATTGGGAAATACTAATTCAATAACTGAATCAACTGATATTTTAGGAATCAACCGACAATAAAAACACGAACATTTCAAATGAAGACCAAGCGAATTTTATTCTTTTCAAACCTCCGGGCGCCCCTTTCAAAAGTAAGTTTAATTGCCATCATACTCTTGTTACACCTTTCGGGTTATGCCCAAAGCCAGCCGACCGATCTTTCCGGAGAATGGCAGGTAAAGCTCGATCCGGAGAACGAATGGGTAAAAAAAGCCAACGGCGAATGCAAAACCGAAGGAAGCATAACACTCCCTGCATCACTTGCCCAGTTTGGCTATGGCTTTAAAACCGACTCCTCCGATTTCGGGATACTCACCCCTACGTATAAATACATCGGCAAAGCCTGGTACACAAAAGAGATACAGGTACCTGCGTCGTGGAAAAACAAGGATATTGAATTGTTTTTGGAGCGCGTACTTTGGGAGTCGCGTGTGTTGATCGACGGCGAAGAACGAAGCACCGACGATGCACTGGGAACGCCACATGTTCATCATCTTGGAAAATTATCGCCTGGCAGTCATCAGCTTACCATTGTTGTTGACAATGAAATGATTCACAACATTGGCGACAAAGGCCATGCCTACGGAGAATACACGCAAAGTATCTGGAACGGCATTGTTGGCCGCAAGGAAATCAATGCGGATGATCCGGTGCACATCAGCGCAGTCCGTACTTTCCCGGATATTGAAGAAGACATATTAAAAGTGGAAGTTACACTCAACACTCCGCCGCAAAAAACGCTTGCCCTGAAATATGCCATTAGCCCGGTTTCAGAAAAAGTGAATGTATTGGAAGGCGAAGAAATTTTCCGTCCGAAGAAAGGACAGCAACAGTTTATAATCCAAATACCGGCTCAGGGAAAACTAAAAAAATGGAGCGAATTTACCCCCGAAGTTTACCAGCTGGAGGTAGCCTTAAACAGCGGCAAAAATTCGGATAATTACACTACTGAATTTGGTTTTTATGAAGTTACCGCCGGCAAACACAAAATACTGATTAACGGAGATCCCGTTTTTCTGCGTGGTAACCTCGACTGTGTTCATTTTCCGCTAACCGGTTACCCTTCGTGCAAGGTGGAAGACTGGGAACGTATTTTCCGCATCTACAAAGACTATGGTTTGAACCACGTTCGCTTTCACTCGTGGTGCCCGCCCGAAGCTGCTTTTAAAGCTGCCAACCGTGTGGGAATTTACATGCAGGCCGAGGCGTCAATCTGGATCGATTGGTGGATGAGTGTGGACAACATCGAAAGAGGGCGGCCCGAAATGAACACCAAAGGCTTCCCCAAAGGCCTGGGGCACAATGCTTCGCGCGACAGTTTTGTGGTAAAAGAAATGAACCGCGTGGTTGATTTTTACGGGAACCATCCGTCGTTCACCCTGTTTTGCATCGGAAATGAACTGGGAAACTCCGATTTCGATGCAATGAAAAAGTGGGTAGCCGATCTGAAAGCAAAGGACCCGCGGCGTTTGTATTCGGTCTCAACGGCCCGGCAAATTACCGAAGTGGACGATTTTATCGCCACCCACAGTATTCCGGGAGTTGGGCGTACCCGCGGATTAAACGGCCCCCGCACCAACTGGGATTTTAACGAAAACTACGGAAAACTCGACATCCCCGTAATTGCGCACGAAATAGGGCAATGGCCGGTTTACCCGCGCTGGACAGAAATCGACAAATACACCGGCACTTTAAAAGCCTGGAACCTGGCCGAAATGAAAAAACAAGCCGAAGAAAACGGAATTGTCGGTCAAAACGAAAAGCTGGTGCAGGCATCGGGCGCACTCAACCAGATTATGTACAAATACGAAACCGAGTCGTTTCTGCGTACCGAAAAATGCGCCGGCGTGCAATTGCTGAGCATTCAGGATTACCAGGGGCAGGGCGAGGCGCTTATCGGCTGGCTCGATTGTTTCTGGGACAGCAAAGGCATTACAACCCCCGGAAAATTCAGACAGCATTTTACGACTACGGTCCCGCTCCTGAGGATGGAAAAAATGGTTTGGCAAAGCAACGAAACATTTACAGCCCAAGCCCAGCTGGCACATTACGGTAATGCTGATCTGCACGAAAAATGCCACTGGCAAATCACCAACAAATCAGGGAATAAACTCGCCGGAGGAACTTTTCTACCCGGCAGTTTCCGGCAAGGTTCACTTAGCGATTTGGGTAACATCTCCTTCAACCTAAACCAGTTTGAGAAAGCGGAGGAGCTGCTGATAACAATCAAAGTTGAAAACACCGGCTTCGAAAATTCATGGAACATTTGGGTGTATCCCGAAAAGCTCCCGGCTGTTAACAACGGCGACGACATTTACATCTGTTCCGAACTGGACAGCGTGGCCTTCCAAAAACTTCGCAATGGCGGAAAAGTACTGCTGAATGCCAACGAACTGGGACCAGAAGAGAACGCGGTAAGCGCACATTTTTATCCGCTGTACTGGTCGCTTACCTTTTTTCCCGGCCAGGGAAAAACCAACATTGGCCTGCTGGTCGATAACTATCATCCGGCCTTTACCGAATTTCCAACCTCTTTTCATTCCGACTGGCAATGGGAAACCATCAGCCAAAATGCCAAAGGTTTTATCCTGAACGACCTGCCTGCCTCTTACCATCCGCTGGCCCAGCCGGTGGACGATTTTCACCGCAATAACAAGGTGGGTTCGGTTTTCGAATTAAAAGCGGGAAAAGGCAAACTGTTGGTTTGCGGATATAACCTCGATGCAGATTTACCAGTTGCCCGTCAACTCCGGTTCAGTTTACTGAAATACATGAACTCTGAGGATTTTCAACCCGTAGAACCTGTAAGCGAAACCTGGCTGAAAAAGCTGTTTCCGCTTATTCCAAAAGCCGAAAAATTAGATGTTCCGGACGACTTTGAAAATGCCATATTTTATCTGGATGCAGCAGCCAGGCTATCGGCTAACAATGAAAATCTCCCCTGGAAAAAAGAACTCGACCATGTTATCGTTGCAAAAAATGTCAGCTATTCAGTAAAAGCCGACGGAGTATGGAAAGATGATCATGTTTCGGCCTGGCACGGGAAAGAAATGGAACTGAACATCCAGTGTCCCGACGGAATTTTGGGAACCTTGCTGGTTCATTTCAGCGACTGGAACCAAAACGGGCGCACCGGCCTGCTTGAATTCGAAGGCCGCAAAACCAAACTCGAAAACCACACCGGCGATGGCCAATGGGTAAAATTTCATGTGATGCGCGAAGACAGCAATGATGGAAAACTCAGGCTAAAAACCAAAGTACTAAGCGGTCCCAACCTGATGATTTCAAAAGTTGTATTATTAAAAGAATAAAACCGGCTAAACAGTAAACCAATGATGAACGATCACAAATTCAATAAAAAATTTATCCTGGGAATTACACTGGTATCGGCCATGGGCGGCCTGCTGTTTGGGTACGACTGGGTGGTAATTGGCGGTGCCAAACCTTTTTACGAGCGCTTTTTCGACATCACGCAATCAGCAAACCTTCAGGGCTGGGCCATGAGCAGCGCACTGATAGGATGTCTGCTTGGTGCTTCCTTATCCGGCTGGCTTGCCGACCGTTTCGGGCGTAAGCTGCCGCTTATTTTTGCCGCCCTGCTGTTTACCGTTTCGGCCCTTGGCACAGGTACTGTTAACCAGTTCGCACCCTTTATTGCTTTTCGTGTGCTGGGAGGTTTGGGAATCGGCATTGCCTCGGCCATTTCGCCCATGTACATTGCTGAAATTTCGCCCGCTCCCATGCGTGGCCGGCTGGTGGCAGTTAACCAACTCACCATTGTAATCGGTATTCTGGCCGCCCAAATCATCAATTACCTCATTGCCCAAAAGGTACCGGCCGATGCCAACGACGAATTTATTGCCCAGTCGTGGAACGGACAAACGGGCTGGCGCTGGATGTTCTGGGCCGAAACCGTGCCTGCTGCAGCCTTTTTCATTCTCGCCTTTTTTATTCCTGAAAGCCCGCGTTTTCTGGCCAAATCAGGTAAAAATGAAGCTTCTCAAAAGATCCTTGAAAAAATTGGCGGCACCGAATATGCCCAAACCGTTGAAAAAGATATTGCCGAAACCCTGAAAGATGCTTCTCAAAAAATCGACTGGAAAGCACTGAAGACAAAAAAAATCAGGCTCATTTTGCTCATCGGTATCGTACTCGCCGTTTTTCAGCAATGGTGCGGCATCAACGTCATTTTTAATTATGCTGAAGAAGTATTTACCTCAGCCGGGTATTCGGTTTCCGACATGCTGCTGAACATTGTCATCACCGGTTCTGTGAACCTCGTGTTTACACTGGTGGCCATGCGAATGATAGACAGCTGGGGCCGCCGAAAACTGATGCTGCTGGGATCGTCGGGGCTGGCGCTGATCTACCTCTTTCTGGGAGGCAGTTATTTCTGGCAACTACAGGGCCTGCTGATTTTAGTCCTCGTGGTTGTAGCCATCGCCGTTTATGCGCTTACTTTGGCACCGGTTACCTGGGTAGTACTCT
>JBKDZK010000844.1:0-4254 GCA_047971205.1 Draconibacterium sp. | reverse complement strand
ACCGTTGGCGCGGATACGAAAAAGGCCACCTGCCCGGCCTGTCTTTTCAGACGGACCTGTCTGCCCGGAAAAGCTTGCAAGTGGCCGGTCAATAATCTTAAATTATCAACTTTTTAAATGGAACAAAAATGGCAAACATTGATGATTACAATGAACTATTCGCCGTTATTCAGGCGATTCCCGACGAGGAAACAACAGAACCCACTCTTCCGGTGGATGTGGCTTTGCAGGAAGCCGAAAATCTCCACCACTGGAGTTTAGACGATGCAGCAGCATTGGCAGTAGTCGGTATTACCGAAGACATGATCAGCGATTTGCCGGTGCGTGCCGGTGCGTGCCGCGAAGCACAGTCGATCTGGAACAAAGATTACCGCTCGCAACAGGAAGCCCAGAAACAATGGGCAGAGCAGGCCCCTGAAGCCTACACTCTCCGCGACGACCTGCTGGCTTCGCTGCGTTTTGCCTACCGGAAAGACGAAGCCCTGTTGAGCCGGGTAAGCGCTATTACCGAGGGGAACGGTCATGCCGATATGATCCAGGACCTGAACGACATTGCTGTGCTGGGGCGCGAAAATACGGCTCCGCTCACTGCCATCGGTTTTGAGCTCAATCTGCTCGACCTGGCTGCCATCCGTGCTGACGAATTGGCCGATCTGCTGGCTGAAGCCAACGGCGACAAAGCCGATCCCAACGAATCGAAGCTTATTCGCGACAAGGCCTATACGCATATGAAGTCCCTGGTTGACGAGATACGCGAAGCCGGGAAATATGTGTTCCGGAACAACAAAAACCGGCTGAAGGGTTATTCCAGCGCTTACTGGCGCAAACAAAACCGGAAGAAAGCCGACGAAGTAGAAGTAACTGATTAGAAGCTTCCTGTTGTGTTTTGGGGCGTCCTGTTACCTTACAGGGCGCCCTGTTGGTTTGTACCCCTCCCTGTACCACTTTGGGGCCTCCCTGTTAAACAGAACGGGTAAAAAGTGAACAGGGAACAAAAAAAACGTAACAGGACGGTAAAAAATCCTACAGGGCGACTAAAAAACCTACAGGGAGCGCCCAAAGTGTAACAGGACAACAAAATACCTCACAGGGCCACTCAATCCGTGATCTGGACGAACGTGTTTGCTTCCCGGGTATCGTTTTTTACAGTCCGTGGCATAATGATTCAAATGAATAGCGTCATTGCGACGACGATCCGTCTGCCGACGGAAGGAGGAAGCCATCTGTTTGTGTAGTTAGATGGCTTCGATCGCTCCACTCTCTGGCCATGACAAGTTGTTGGAATTTACCACCCCGTCAGCGAATTGGGAAAAGACATTCCATGGCAAATCATCCGTTGCTGCCACCCCTGGTACCCCCTTTGTCGGCCTCGCCCATTCCATACGCAGACATTTCCCCCTACAGGGGGAATAAAGAAGTAGATTTGATTTTTGGAGGGGAAAATCTGTGCAAAAATGTAATGCTGTAGTGTAGATTTTAACCTGAAACGCGAACCTTTCTCCTCCTGGTTAGGAGGAGTGGGCTTTTGCGACAAAGAAGCAAAAGGTCGAGGTGGTTGGGGAGCCTGCCAGCCGCAATCTTCCTTACCTGTTAATAATAAAGAAAGTAATAAAGGCATGAGTATTGGGTATTGAGATTCGAAAAAGCTTCATTTTGCATACTTCTCAATACTCATATCTCTGTACTGCTAATGCATTACTCATTTAAAATTTATAGAAACTGAAAGTAGCCGCAATGAAATTGCTGGGTTTTAACCATTAACTAGAAAATAAAAGTGGGATTCTGTTACCCCGTTCAGGGCAGCCAGTCGACACCCGGTGCGCGGTATCTTCCGGTTTTTTAGCCGCTTCGTCGATGTCTTCGGGGAGCATCAGCGGGATGCAGGTAACGCTTACCAGCCCGCTGGCCGATGCCTGTAACGAAAAGGCCGCCATGCTGCTGTTGTCGGGCATGTCGAAAATGCCGTAAATATCGTATTCGCCAAAGGCGTAATACACACTTTCCACGCTTCCTCCCAGCGAGCCGGCCAGTTCATGAATCACCGAACGCCTGCCCGAACCTCCTTCGCTGAGCAAGCCCTGTACTCCTTCGCCTATGTATTTTCCGCAAACCAGGTACTTTGCCATTGTATTTCGATTTAAGACACTACAGTCTGTTATGTAACTACAGCCTACGTCGTGGGGTGGAAATGGTTGCAAAGACCGGAGAATTGGAAGCACCCTACAGTTTTTCCTTCAGAACAGCTTCCATATCTATTTTATCGTAAAGAATTTCGCTGGTTTCAAGAGCCGTCATTCCCACTTTGATATTGCCCGAGTAATGAAACTTGATTATTTTCATGTCGTTTTTGTTGGGGTTCTGGTTTTCCGTGGTATTGTCTTTATAAAAAATGCTGCTTGGGTCGGATGATTCGCCCCAGAATCCCAGTGATTTTAGTATTCCTTTTCGAATGATGTAGCGGCACCTTTCGGGAGTCTTGGTTTTTGCCGGATCAACACAAAAACTTGCACGTATTAGCTGGCGATTGGCATTTTTTCTTCTGTTGTTCCAATTGTCAAAATTGTCAGGAATATTAAGCGGAATATCTATATTCATGTATCTGAAATAGTCGTTTAGTTCGCCAAAGAACATCGTTATATCTGCTTCTTTTGGGGTATTGACTTCGGTAAATGCAATACCGGCCAAACTCTCAAGCTTCAACAAATATTTGGTCGGGGTTTTTTTATTCATGTCTACCAGTTTTCCTACTATGATGTAGCGAATTGTATCCTTGTTTTCCCACTTTTCAACTGGCAGATATTTTCCGTTTACACTTTGATGTGCCACCCGCGTGTATTCTTCCATAAAGCGAAGTGCTTGTTTTGATTGTGCTTGTACCGTTAAAAAACTGAAGAGCAGAAGGCTGATTAGTAAAAGATGTTTCATGTTAGGTGTTGTTTAAAAATGTTAGGTTGAATATTGCAGTTTTTCTATGACTTCTAAAAGCCGCATATAGGAGAAGAGTAGAGGAACTGATGTCGAGAAAATCGACGTACTCTTTACCCCTCGGCACAGACGAGAGGGAGTTTGAAACGCCTTGGTTTTGGGTGAGGATATGATCATTAATCCCTTTCATCTTTTAAACTTTTCTTCAAAATGTTGTTCAAGAAATTTAACATCAGGAAGAAATCGTGAAGGGCGATTTATTTCTTTATTATGATAGCTTGCAAAATATTGTTGTACAAAGTGATCTTTAGATTTTTTAAAATCGCTAGAAATGTGAATTCGATAATTTCGATCGATGGCTAAATAACCATTTTCAAAGGCTTTGTCATGTAAGTTATTTAGCAGAAGACCGTTTTGAGGATTGAGTCTATTTTCTACATTTTTTGCCCATGGTAAAATATGGCTCGCTATTAGAAAATCAGGATTATTGAAGCCGGTTATGGTACATCTTCCATTAAAATTTGCAATTGTGATATCACGGAAGACCTTTTGATTTACTCGTGTTTTTACTTCCCTGATTTTTGTGTCACCAACCAACCCTTCGGTTTCACTCAAAATATATTTGTATTTGTCTTCAATTGAAGTGTTTTGTATTTGAGCTAATATCCTTTCACTCTCATAAATCAGTTCCTCTTTGTTACTATGGAACTCATCCCAGATTGGCTGTACTTGTTTGATTCCACCTGTTAGACCTCTAACTCCTCTATTTTGATGGTAAGGATCAACACTTGCGAAATTACTTAGGCGCATTGATACTGCACTTGGAGTTCTTTCAATTAGTTTTGCTAATTCGATGATTTCGCTGTTACCATGATGAAATTTTCCAAACGGTATATTCAGGTATAAGTTAAATGCTAAAATAAAATCACTTGTCACGATTTCAAGTCACTCAGGCAATAAGTTCACCGAGAAAACCTACCCAAAACACAAAGTAATAACAGCCCACGTTTCCCGGAAAACTTTTATAAGCATGAGCCTTTACCTGGGAATGACTCAAAAGGTTGTGCAAGAGATAACCGGCATAAGTGAAGAAAAAACGCTCAGAAAATACATTTCAATTGTCGATGAAATGAAGACTAAAGAAATGAATGAGACCTGGGGAAAAGTCTAAAGTTATTTAAATTAATTCTACGGTAATTTAAATTAAACGTTACTAATCAGTGTCAAATTTATAAAATCAATCGTTACTAACAATTATGCCTGCTCTGTGTTAATAAGTTTCTGGTTTTATGGCTTTTAGGGTTTGTGCTATTGTGTTATTTTGATTTG
>JBKDZK010000843.1:0-3204 GCA_047971205.1 Draconibacterium sp. | reverse complement strand
CGGTGGTAATACCGTGAATCTCCAATACATCTTCAGGTATTTCAAAGCCATCTGGTTTGATTATGAAGTTTTGCTCATCAATGTGTTTACCGGCTTCATCAGTAACAATCCATGCCAGTTGAACCAGGCGCGGCCAGTTGTCAGAATCAGTAAAGGGAGCATTAAAATCGTTTGGTAATCCTGTGGTTTCTGTGTCGAAAAACAGATAGGTGCTTTTTTTACTCATATTAGTATTTTAAATCTGTCCATTGAATTAGTTTGTAGGTGTCGTTGGTGTTGAACCACATAAAAAAATGATCCATCGAATTAAAGCCATCGTTAAAAGCTATCTCGCGCAGCATTTCAACGCCGTAGCGATCATTGGCAGTAAATCGTTTGTTATCGATGGTTACCACAGGGTATTTATCACCACCTTTGTATTTTATGCTCACTTCCTGGGTTGACTTAACCTCCAGAACCGGAGCAAACTGAAAGCGATTTTTTGTGCGGTTAAAAACAACCATGTGTATTTTCTTTCCCGGTACCCAAAGTCCTTTTGGATCTTTGCGCATGGTGTGGAGTTTTGGAATAATACCTTCGAGACATTCATCCGCATTTTTACCTGGAGGAATTAAGCCTTTGTCGCGGCACTCTTTTATGTAGGGCACCCATTCGTCGCTCGACATTTCCAATGGAAATAATCCCTGCCAAATCTTTGCAATAAAATCTGTGTCGCCTCCACCCATGTGCCTGGGCCATTTTGTACTGAATCCGAGTGTTGCCATAATCAGAAGTAAATGGGTTTAACATTTTTGCGGTTAACCAGGTCGGTGGCCATCTTTTTGCTGTCGGGAGTAATGTACCAGTAAGGGCCATTGTTCCACTCAACGGTTCCTTTTATCCATTTGCCAGAGAAATAGTACCGGCAGCGTTTGCCTATCGGGTTAGTGTAAAAGTTCTTTTTTACGGCATCAAACCAGGCCTGTATTAAGAAAATCACAACCAGTGTGACCAGGATAATGACATATATTCCTAAATAACTCATTGCTTATTATTTAAATGGTAATTGTTCAACATCGTCGCAGTATTCATCGCGGAACCATTCGTCATTCAATCGTTCGTTGCATACGCGCAGGCGATGACTCAGTATGTTTAGCTCACGATTCGTTTCTTCGTTCCAGCCGTGAGTCTCCAGTTCGTTCTCCAGCTTTTCAATGCGTTCCTCCAGTTCCTGCTTGCGCAGCTCCAGGTCGGCTTTGGTTTCAATTTTTCTCATTGGGTATTAGTTTGTTCAATTCTGCTTTTGCGTTCACACACATGTATTTTCTGAAAGTGGCGTAGGTGATGTTCACCGGGTATTCCGGCTGATTGATTACGTTATCGAAAACCCACTTTTGGCTCACGCCTTTTTTCTTGTAGTGTTGCACCAGCTTTTGAATGCTCAGTACCGTTTTCAGGTAATTAATCCGGTTGTATCCCATCCGTTAGTTCATTGCAATTAAGAAATCCAACTCCTCTCGGGTTACTCCGTCCACAAACCGAAGATCCTTTTGCTTGTTTCTGAAAGCATGGTAAAGCGATCGCAGCCTTTCAATCGGTATGCGGTTGAAATTATCAACCCCGGCTGCCCTGCAGGCAATTGCCTTTATCAGGTCGATATTGCTTTCTTTGTTCATAGCTTTCAGCCAGCCGCCAATTGCTCCAATCAGGCGTTTGCGCCATTTGTCGTAGTCGGCAGTTCTCGGGCTTAGTTCACCCTCGAGGGCGGCGCAGGCCTCCAGTAGTTCATGAGCATTTAAATCTCGGCTACTCTGTACTCCAAAACTGTCAAGGATGGTCTCCTTAATCATGTCTTTGTCGCCATCAACCTTGCTAAGCAGCGTGTGAAAGCGCTTTAGGTACCGGTTCTTTTCTTTGTCCATTATTGTCAGCATGATCGTTTAATTTTATCCCGTTTCTTTTCTCTTTTCTTATTCCCTCCCACTCGGGGGAGGGTTAGGGAGGGGGCTACCCTAAACCCCAGTAAGCATCGGCCAGATCCTGGTTAATTATCACCGGTTCGCCACCGCCATATCGGCTGGTCGGAAAACCTTTAAAGCCTTCAACTACAAATGCCACGTTGGCATCGCGCCAGATTTTCTGCGCTACAGCTCCTGCAGGCTTTTTGCCTTCCATGTGGCTCACGTAGATGAATAGTTTCTTGTTGAATTCGTGTTTAAACTGCTTGTAGTCCGAGAACTTGAATTCCCAGAACTGGATGGTATCAATCACTACAATGTTCGGGCTTTTGTGCTTTTTCAAACGCTCATACAGCTCTTCCGGGCTTTCCTTGTCAATCAATATGAAACGACCGGCCACCTCGCGCATGTTTTCGCGGTGGTACAGATCCTGCACCGTCGCGCTCAAGCCTTCCTCTACGAAGTTGTAGCCAACCCTTTCAAACCGTGTCAAGTATTTAGTCATTTGAAATGTAAGTGATGATTTACCGTTTTTAATATCCCCCTGCACAAACCAGGTTCCTGTTAGTTCCGGGCAGCCTATCGCGTCGCGCCATTTTCCTTCTAGTTCCAGCCGGTTAAATTTGGCATCGAGCACATTAGCCACCGAATAGGCTCTACCCATATCGTTATTTTCGCTTAGCCAGTTCATTAAATATCCGACGAAGGCTTGGTCGGCCATCTTCGCCCATGGTGTTTCTCAAAATCTTGTTATAATCACTTCCCTGGGGAGCGTTGGCTTTGATGATCATAAGGGCAGTGGTCTCAAGTAGTTTTTTCGACTCGTCGCCCACCGGGATCACCTTGCCGTACCGTTTCCCAAAGCGGCTGAATAATTCGGTATAGCCTACCTTTTTGTTGTCGATGCTCCGGCTCATTTTATGCTGAAGGCCATCAGCTCCCATCATGTAATAACCGCAGCAATGCTCTGTTGCATTCCACAATGCCTTAACCTCCAGAAAAGCATCGTGCTGAAGATCTCCGGCCTCGTCGAGGATGATCATCGGGTTAGGAATGGTTTTAAGGTAGTAAACCAGGTTCTCGTACACATCGGCATAACGTCCGCTGCCACCAATACCAACCAGTTGAGCAATGCGTCGGATCAGCTTCTGTTTGCTTTTCACCTGGCTGCAGTCGATATACACTGCATTGCGGTTTTGCCGGGCGTAGTGCTGAGCGGCATGGCTTTTGCCGATATCGGAAAAATCGCAAAGTAGGGAGCTTAATC
>JBKDZK010000842.1:0-1996 GCA_047971205.1 Draconibacterium sp. | reverse complement strand
AGAGTCGATCCTCAACAACTATTTTGATGCAAAAAAGAATCGTTGACTTACGCGGGTAAATCGTTCTGTATTAATTTCGGCAAAGGTGCATATTTCAGTTTTATTTTGAAAGATTGAATGCTTGAATGCAAGAATAAGCTGCGAGCCTCGAGCCATTGGAAATTCGGCTTTTCCAGTCCTTCAATCTTTTCAATCCTTCAATCCATCAGTCCCTAAGAACTGCGACTGATTGAACACTAAACACTGAACTTCAACAGTAAAATCGTTAGAAAAACAAATTCTTGTCGTGATCGGGAAAAAAGATTCCGGCATCAATCCGGATGCGGTCGAGAAACTGCATCAGATCGCGGCTCATTTGCCAGCTCATCACCGGGCTTTCTATTCGATTTTGATCAAGACACTCCATTACATGTTTGGCTTCGTACTGGTAACCAAATCCCTGTTTGTGTTCGTTGGGGTACGTGGTTACTTCTCCCCCCTCTTTCCACACCGTAATGTGTGTCGGCGTAAACCACCGCGGCGTCAGCACCATGTGGCCTTTTTCGCAGAAATATTCGGTTTGCGTGGGCGAATACGACGAAAAACTGGATGTTAAGTTGGCCATGGCGCCGTCAGCGTATTTACAAATTACACTGATGCTTTCTTCGGAACCAGTCGGGCTGAAATCGGCAAACGTTTTGATCGTTTCGGGCAAGCCCAGCGAAGTGAGTGCTGCGAACACCGGGTAAATACCAATGTCGAGCAACGAACCGCCGCCCAGTTTTACGTTGTAGAGGCGCTTGTCTTCCAGGTATGGCGCATTAAAGGCAAAGTCGGAACGAACGATTTTTAGTTTTCCCAGTTCCCCCGAGCGAAGAATCTCCATTGCTTTTTGGTAGCCGGGTTGAAACATCGTCCAGAAAGCTTCCATGAAAAAGGTGTTGTTTTCGCGGGCGCACTCCACCATTTCGTTTACTTCGTTTGAATTCATGGCCAGGGCTTTTTCGCACAATACTGCTTTTTGGTGACTCAGACACAACAAGGCATGTTCGCGATGATGCGAATGCGGCGTGGCAATGTAAACAACATCTACTTTCGGATCACCGACCATCTCCTCGTAGCTTCCGTAAGCCACTTCAAAACCCAGTTCACCGGCAAATTCCTGTGCCCGGGATAAGTCGCGCGCGGCAGCAGCATAAAGTCGTGCATTGGGCAAAAGTTTGAGATCGCTGACAAATTTGCGGGCTATCTTTCCGCAGCCTAAAACGGCCCAGTTATATATTTTCTTTTGAGATGTCATATTAAAATCTTTTCCCCGGTGAAGGTAAAAGATTTTATCGTGCATTCAATATCCAAAGAAAGAACCGGGTTGAATAAATATTGCCCTGTACTTCGGTGCAAAAACTATTTTGCTGACTGGCAGCTTATTCATCGGATGACTCATGAATACAACTCATAGTCATCCGATGAATCTTTCACAAGTATCAATACCGGCCTTTATTTTTATCGATCAGCTTATTGATGGTTTGTACGCTGGCAGCCGACCGAAATCCGTCTTCCGGCGTATGTAGGCAGTAGTCAAGCAGCTGACCAACAGTTGTGCTAGCCACGTGCATCCGCGTATCCGAAGAGCCATAATAAATAAACACCTCATCGTTTTCGTTGCGAATCCAGCCGTTGGTAAAAAGTACGTTGGAAACATCGCCGATCCGTTCGTCGCCTTCGGGCGCCATAAAATAACCACCCGGGCGGGCAATCACTTTCGACGGGGCTTTCAAATTGTTCGTTTGTAGGTTTCATACATCAACTATTATTGTTCGGGACGCGTATCCCACCATGTTTTTTTCAAAATATATCCGCAAACAACCAGGGGAAATAATACAGGTCGAGGGTGTCGGTTACACGCGGGAAGATCAGTTCCGGTATCAATCCAAACACCATTCCCCAGAAATAACCGTAGCCGTTAAAGCGCCACCAGAACCAAATCAGCACATACCTATCATCACAAATTATACCA
>JBKDZK010000841.1:0-3626 GCA_047971205.1 Draconibacterium sp. | reverse complement strand
CAGCCACTGTGCGGCGCACTGGCAGAACGCTTAATTGTTGTGCGTTGGTTTTTTTATTACATTTTGATTTTCGTTTAGTGTAGATTCAATATCCTCATAAATCTCTCTATAAAATCCCATTTTATCAGGATGGTCTGAAATATAAATTTCATTATCAAGTTTTCTCAACATGAATAATGCAATTATATCTCCACCAGCTGCTATTGTGAAGAAAATCCCAAACGCAAGAAAACCTCCATGTCCAATAATTAATCCAATTATCGATGGAAAAATTCCCATTACTAAAAGAGGCATTGCTGCACCAATTCGATAATGTTTTACTTTCATAGGTTCTTTACAATGACAGTATGGGGTGAGCCATTTTATTCCAAATTTTATTGATTTCATTCTGTTTGGAGCAAAATATCCCCAAGTAAATCCATGTAGCAACTCATGAATGATTATTCCTACAATTATTATTAGAAAGAAATAATCCATAATAACGTCCGCGCCTGTTTTAAATGTTTCATAATCCCAAATCAGAATAAATGGAATTAATAAAATTGCTATTATAGGAATTGCTAAAAGAAGACCATATAAGTTTGCTTCTCCAAATCCCATAGTATATTCTATTGTCTTTTTATTTTCTATTTCCATATTTTGAAAAGTATTATTTCCTCTGATTGGTAAGGTTTTTATTCTTTCTTTTAAACTGACACACAACGTATCTGTATATCACACTGTTTTGTATTGGCAAACGGAATTTTCAATGTATTGCGTAATGATTGAATTTTTGTTTTCTAAAATAAACATAATTTCTGATCGTTGTTGGCTAAGCATTAAAATTTAATGCATCAAAGCATCAAAGCATCAATCCCTCCATCCTTCAGTCCCTCAACCTCTGAACAGTGAACACTGCTCACTGAACACTGAATACTATCCCTCAATCCATCAGTCCTTCAATCCTTCAATCCCTGAACACTGCGACTGCCCACTGCTCTTCACCTCAAAATCAATCCGTCAGCCAATCAAGCTCTTCGTATTAAAAATCTTTACTACTTTTGCAGCAGTTTTTAAAAGGGAAAAATGAGCGATTCTGGCATCCATCCGTTAGTGTATTCAAAAAATGTGGTGGAATTTGTAACCGTAGCCAACGAATATTGTGCTACCATCGAAAACGTGGCGCGCCACACTCCTCAGGAAAATGTAAGTAAACTGCAGAAAATTCTGCCTTTGCTGTACCTGAAAGCCGCGGTGCTTCCGGAAGTGGAGCCGGTGATGGACGAGGAGCTGGAAAAATTTGTTTCAGAACTTGATTACAATACAGTGCACCAGAAATGGTTGCAGCTGCTACACCGAAACGATAGTTATTACGAGGTTTTTGATCCGAATATTCAGTTTGGCGAAGAAACCGTAACCGCCAGTATATCCGAAAACCTGGTGGATATTTACCCGGATCTGAAATATTTTATCCCTTCCTACAGCATTGGCAACGAAGAGGTAATGAACGACAGCCTGGGCGAATGTATTTTTCATTTTAAGGAATTCTGGGGACAGCAACTGGTGAATGTGCTTCGTGCCGTTCACATGCTGTTGGTCAACAACACCGATTTTTCGGAAGAAGAAAACGATGAACCTGCTCCGGGAAAGGGAAACCCAAAGTGGCTCGATAATTTCTGGGGCACCAACGAAGAAGATGATTTAGATGTTTAAAGAGAGTATTAGCAACGAAGAACTGACAGAAATGCCTTTGAAATGGTTCGAAGGCAGGATTGTGTTGGTCGATACAGACCGCAAGTTGCAACAGGCAGTAGAAGAACTGGCAAAGCACCGGATTATTGGTTTTGATACCGAAACCAAGCCCTCGTTTAAAAAAGGCGTGGGCAATAAAGTGGCTTTGTTGCAGCTTTCTACCAGAACAACGGCTTACCTGATCCGCATTAACCGGGTGGGCTTGTCCGACGAATTGCGTTCGATCTTATCGGATAAAAACATTATTAAATCCGGGGTGGCCATACGCGACGATATCAAAGGTTTACAGGATATTACCGCTTTTGAACCAGCCGGTTTTGTTGAACTGCAGGAGCAGGCCAAAGGTATGGGCATCCAGAATTTCAGCCTGAAAAAACTGACCGCCATTGCCTGTGGCTTTCGTATATCAAAAGGGCAGCAGCTTTCGAACTGGGAAGCGCCCGAGCTGACAGAAGCGCAGCAAATTTATGCAGCTACCGATGCCTGGGCAGCATTGGTGATTTTCGAAAATTTCTCAAACAATTAATCTATGCCAGGCAAATTGGTGAAAATTGTCCTGAAATCAGGAAAAGATCAGTCTTTGCTCCGCTTTCACCCGTGGGTGTTTTCCGGAGCTATCAAAAAAATACAGGGTTCTCCGGCCGAGGGCGACCCGGTTAAAATAGTTTCCAACAACAACGAATTTTTGGGAATAGGCCATTACCAGATCGGATCGATTGAGGTTCGTATTGTATCGTTCAAAGAAACCGAGCTGGATTCCGAATTCTGGAAAGGCAAAATTGAAAGTGCCTGGAACCTGCGGAAAAGACTTGGCCTGGCCGATGATCCCGGTACCAGTGTTTTTCGCCTCTTGCACGGCGAAGGCGACGGAATGCCGGGCCTGGTAGTGGATTTCTACAACGGAACGGCGGTGTTGCAAATGCACTCGATCGGAATGTACCTGATTCGCGAAGAGTTGGTAAAAGCCTTGCAGGAAGTGTTGGGCGATCGGCTGAAAGCAGTGTACAACAAAAGCAGTAAAACGCTGCCTTTTAAAGCCGAGGTGAAATCGGAAGACGGTTACCTCTGGGGGAACGAAAGCGCGAGCGAAGTGTTGGAATACAGATTGAAATTCAAGGTAGACTGGGAAGAAGGGCAGAAGACCGGATTTTTTGTGGACCAGCGCGAAAACCGCAAACTGGTGCAAGCCTACTCAAAAGGCCGCGATGTGCTGAATATGTTTTGTTACACCGGTGGTTTTTCGTTTTACGCCATGAAAGGCGGCGCCAACCTGGTACATTCGGTGGATGCTTCGGGAAAAGCCATTGAACTGACCCGCGAAAACGTGGAGCTGAACTTCCCGGGCGATGCGCGTCACGAAGCGTTTGTAGCCGATGGTTTTGAATACCTGAAAGACATTCAGGATAAATACGACCTGATCATTCTCGATCCTCCGGCTTTTGCCAAGCATCAGAATGCCTTGCCACAAGCGCTGAAAGGTTACAAACGCATCAACACACGCGCTTTTGAACAGATCCGCAGCGGCGGTGTTTTATTTACGTTCTCGTGTTCGCAGGTGGTGACCAAAGATCGTTTTCGGGAGGCTGTTTTTTCAGCCGCAGCAATTGCCGGAAGAAAGGTGCGCATTCTGCATCAGGTAACGCAACCGGCCGATCATCCGATCGATATTTACCACCCCGAGAGCGAATACCTGAAAGGCCTGGTTTTGTACGTGGAGTAGCTGAAGGAGTGAAGGAGTGAAGGAGTGAAGGACTGAGGGATTGAAGGACTGAAGGATTGAGGGGAAGTGATTGAAAGATTGAGTGTTCAGTCGCAGTGTACAGTATTCAGTGCTCAGAGATTGAGGGACTGAAGGATAGTATTCAGTGAGCAGTATTCAGTATTCAGAAACGGAA
>JBKDZK010000840.1:0-5148 GCA_047971205.1 Draconibacterium sp. | reverse complement strand
CCGTCGCTGATACAGGCGCTGTCTTTCATCTCAAAAAACTGCAAAAATTTGTGCGGATCCTGCATGTTCCGAATCCCAATCGGCCAGGCCTCTCCCACCGGATGATGCCCCAATGCCAGTACGGCCCTTTCTTCAAAATTGACGATGGCATTTTCCACGCCTTCATCTTTGAGCAAGGGTTTTAGCAAATCGAGGGCATACGCCAGTTCAATAAAGGAAAAATCGAGCTGCATCCCCTCCTCCAGAAAGCGAAAATGCAAATGTTCGGGATCGAGCTCCACTTTATCAAAGCCACAGCATTGTTTAACCGCCAGTACTTCTTCTTCCGACACCTCTTCTGAAGAACTCCATAATGCAGCAAGCGGCCCCATTGTAATGTCGAAGGCTCCGCTGCTCATTTCATAAAAATCGGAACAAAGCAGCAACACATCGAAAAAATCGGGTGAGCATTTGATCCATTTATCTTTGGGTGAATGATCCGTTTTCAGGACAAAGGAAGAAGGATTGGAACGGCTTATTTCTCGTTCGAGTTGTTCCAGTTCGGCTTTTAACAAGTCCGTGACTCTTCGGGCGTGGTCTTCCTCCACTCCCACCAGCACCACATCGGTGTTTACCCCAAACAGGCCGAAAGTATCACTGTAAATAGTAGGCTCTGACATAAGTACTGTTTTATTGGTTTATTGCATTGCCGGTAAAATTAAGAATCTATCTGACAAAAACTATCAAAATGCCCGTAACAAAAGAAAGGACCTCCGCGAGAAGGCCCTTTCTTTCTGTTTATATCAAATCAGTTTTTACAATTTCGGTTCCCAGGCGGGATCGTATTCGCGCCCCCAAAGCTGCATGGCTTCGCGATCGAACATCAAACCTGTTTTGGTACAGATATCAAAACCATGCCCGATACGGTAGGCAACATTCGCATGGTGAACCATCGCCTGGCTTACGGTTGCATCGGCAATCGGTGCATTCAGGGTCTGGTTTCCACGGATTCCCTCCAGCCAGTTGGCTACGTGATCGGTAGAAGTGTCGCCACCGCCGCCCAAGGCAGTTCCGGCTTCGCTGGATGAACCGCCGGATTCACGAATCACTTTTCCGGCACGGTCGTACAAAATGTATTTTCCGCGATCAACAAACACTGATCCCTCACTGCCAAAAATAAGAGTTCCGCGGCCTCCAAAACCGTAAGTATCCTGGCCCGAGCGGCTTCTTCCATCCCAGTTGATCACTTTATCGTTGTCGAACTTAAAGGTTGCATACATAGAATCGTACATTTCCCAGCCATCTTCAAAGAAGTGACGTTTTCCGGCTTCCACAAACACATTGTTCGGATAATCTACCTGCAGAGCCCAGCGTGCCACGTCAAGCTCGTGTGTGGCATTGTTTCCCAGTTCTCCGGTACCGTAGTTCCATCCGTACCAGTGCCAGTTGTAATCCCAGGTTTCCGAGGTATAATCGCGGTGAATGGCAGGCCCCTGCCAGATTTCCCAGTCCAAACCTGTGGGAACAGCTGCTTTTTTCTGCACAGGCACTTCGCCCCTTGTATTCACGTAAAACGCCACCGCACGGTACGGCACCCCAATCACTCCGGCATGAATATCCTTTATAATCTGAATGGTATGCCCCGAAGAACGCTGCTGGTTTCCCATTTGCACCACCTTATTGTATTTTTTGGAAGCCGTAACAATCATTTCATTTTCACGCATGTTGTGGCTGCAGGGCTTTTCAACATACACATGTTTACCGGCCTGCATAGCCATGATCGATCCGGGTGTGTGCCAGTGATCGGGCGTGGCATTAATGATCGCATCTACTTTTGGATCTTCCAGAATTTTTCTGAAATCGCTTTCCTGTTTGGGCTGGTAATCCAGCACTTTGGCAAAACGGGTTGCGGCATTGGTACGCTGATGTTCCATTACATCGCACAAATAAAGCAGCTCCACATTGCTTTCCTTGCGGGCAATCGGTTCGGTGAAAGCCCCCAAACGACGTCCCAGCCCCAGGATGGCAAGGTTTAGCTTATCGTTGGCCCCGATGATCCGGTTGTAACTCTTTGCCGACATGCCCATCGCGCTGCCACCTATGGCCACACCAGCTGCCCCTACTGACATTTTCTTTAAAAATTCTCTTCTATCAGACATACTCTTAATTTTTTGTATTTGATAATTCCGTTCTACGTCCTTTCTCATCACCCCATCACAAAACTATCAAAAGATTTATTTTATTTCTTTAGCGGATAGCTGAAGTGGTATTTCCCGGAACCGAGCTCTACCACCACATCATCTCCTATTTGCTTTACTTCTTTTACCGTATCAGTCAGCTGCGCTTTTACGGCTTCCAGTCCCGCATTGGGTAAAACTACCTGAGCACTTGTGTTAGCCGGAATTTCAACATCGTAAACAAAAGTGCCTTCTTCCAGTTTCCAATTGGAAGAAATACGTCCGTGCACCGACTCAAAACTTGCGTTCACATAGGTAAGTTCACCTCCCGGATGGGGAGCCAGCGTAAAATGCTTGTACCCGGGATGGGCCTCATTGATGCTGATACCGGCCACCCAGCTGTACAGCCATTCTCCTATGGCCCCGTATGCATAATGGTTAAAGCTGTTCATGCCCACATCCTGGAAAGTTCCGTCGGGCTTTTGTCCGTCCCAGCGCTCCCAAATGGTGGTGGCCCCCTGTGTTACCGGGTACAACCACGACGGGTATTTTTTGCGGTTTAGCAACATAAAGGCCAGGTCGTCGCGCCCGATTCCCGAAAGTGTATGACACAGCAAGGGAGTTCCCAGAAATCCGGTAGTAAGGTGGCCAAACTTGCTGACATCCTGCGCCAGGTAAGCAGCAGCATTTTCCATCCGTTCGTCAGGAATCAATCCAAACGATAACGCAAGCACATAAGCCGTTTGCGTGTGCGAAACCAGGCGCCCGTTGGGCGTTACAAACTCTTTTGCAAAAGCCTCTTTGATGTTGGCTGCCAGTTCCCCGTATTTTTTCTGATCTTCTGTTTTCCCCAGAATACCCGCCATTTTTGCAATCAGTGTGGTGGTATAGTAAAAATAAGCGGTGGCCAGCAGGTCTTTTTCGGTGGTAGCTCCCGGATAGTCGGAACGAGTGGTGGCAAATGCCAGCCAGTCGCCAAAATGATTGTCGCCGGTCCACAGGTAATCATCACCGGCACGGCTTTGCATGTACCCAACCCATTTGGTAACCGCCGGGTAGCTTTCTTCCAGAACGCAGGTATCGCCATAAATTTTGTAAACTGTCCAGGGAATAACAGCCACCGCATCGGCCCAACCGGTTGCCCCGCCTTGCTTGTTAAGAACATCCGGAATTACATGCGGAATTTTTCCGTCTTCCAGTTGATCGCTTTCCACATCTTTCATCCATTTGGTATAAAAACCTGCCACGTTGAAATTGTAGCCTGCAGTCATACTAAAAACCTGTGCATCGCCGGTCCATCCCAGGCGTTCGTCGCGTTGCGGACAGTCGGTTGGCACATCCAGGAAATTTCCTTTTTGCCCCCACTGAATGTTGTGCTGCAACTGGTTGATCAGTTCGTTGCTGCATTCAAAAGTACCCGTAGCGGGCATATCTGAGTGAATTACCACTCCTTTGATATCCTCCAGAGATGGCTCTTCGCGCACTCCGCTGATTTTTACAAAACGAAAACCGTGAAAAGTAAAATGAGGTTCGTAAACCACTTCTCCGTCCCGGGCAAAAATATAGGTATCGGTACATTGGGCAGCACGCAGGTTGGCAGTGTAGAAATTTCCGTCCTTATCCAACACTTCGGCATATTGCATCACTACTTTATCTCCTTTATTGCCTTTGAGGCTGATCCGGATATTTCCCACCATGTTCTGACCCATGTCGTACACCAGTTCGCCCGCTGGTGTATTTATTTTTTGAATGGGCAGAAGCGTTTCAACGGCCCTCACCGGCACACCTTCCTGCGCCACCAGCCTATCTTTTGAAAGTGTTACAACCTCCGCCTGTTTCCACGAAGAATCGTCAAAATTGCTTGATTTCCAACCGGGCATTTCCAGGTTGGCATCGTACATCTCACCGTTGTATATATCCGAAGCAAGAATAGCCCCCGTTGTCACTTTCCAGCTGTTGTTGCTCGAAATCACTTCGCTGCTTCCATCAGTATAGTCAATTTTGAGCATCACGAGCAGCGACGTTTTGTCGCCATAATAACTTCGTTGCCCACTAAAACCAATGTATCCGCGATACCATCCGTCGCCCAAAAGCGCCCCAATGGCATTGCTCTTGCCCAGCCTGTCCGTAACATCGTAAGTCTGGTATTGCAGGCGGTTTTTGTAACTTGTCCATCCGGGAGTAAAAAGCTGGTCGCCTACTTTTTCACCGTTCAGGTACAACTCATACAATCCACGCGAAGTAGCATAAATCCTTGCCGACTTCACCTTCTTCGACGCTGAAAATTCTTTCCGGTAATAATGCACCGGGAGTGAGGTTTTGTTTTCCGGCTCATTGGGCAGGGTAATCCATTCGGCCTCCCATTCCGAACGATGAAGAACGCCGGTTTCCCAGTATGCAGGCTGGCTCCAGGCACTTGCTTTTCCATCCTGATCCCAAATGCGAACTTTCCAGTAAACGCGCTGCATAGATGAAAGAGCAGGCCCTTCGTACACCACATTGACTGATTTGTTGGAAGCTACTTTCCCGGAAGTCCAGATAAGTTTTCCAGGACTGTTTAATGCGCTTTCAGAAGCAGCTACACGAATTTCGTAGGCCGACTGCATAATATTCTGCCCGTCGGACTGTAACTGCCAGCTCAAACGGGGTTGCACAATATCGATCCCAATCGGATTCACGTGGTATTCACACGTTTTATTCACTACCGTAGTTTTGGCGGCTAACAACAGCGAAAAACAACTCAAACAAAGAATCAGAAAATTTCTTCTGATAAAAGATTTTAGGCTCATGCTATCAGTTTTTGGTTTAGATTATTTCGAAGGTTAAATATATCTTTTCTCGCGAGGACAAGCAACTTATGACTCTCCTAATTTCGATTCTTTTTTTCGATACCGGGACATATCTGTATATGACTGTTATAAGCAAGCTGGATTTGTTCATTATCAGAAGTAATCGCATAAAAAATACTTTGTTCGTATTATACCAAAATTAC
>JBKDZK010000839.1:0-3922 GCA_047971205.1 Draconibacterium sp. | reverse complement strand
AATATGCAACAGGAAATGTTGGTCAGGCTTTACAGGGGAAAATGGCAGGAATTGAAGTTACTTCTTCTTCTGGGAAACCAGGAGGAAATGTAGATATTAAAATTAGAGGAACTGCTACCTTGGGAGATAATACCCCTTTATATATAATTGATGGAATGCCTGATGACATTAATAATGTTTCGCCAAACGATATTGAGTCTTTAGAGGTCTTAAAAGATGGAGCAGCAGCAGCAATTTATGGGTCAAGGGCTGCGAATGGAGTTGTTATCATAACAACAAAGCAAGGGAAAGTAGGAACCCCAAAGTTACATGTGAAAGCATATTATGGAGTTGAAACCTTAGCAAAAAAGTTACCGCTCACAAATGCAGAGCAACATGTCTCTATCATGAATCAAGCATACGAAAATGCTGGGTTAGAACCCTTTTATGAAGGAACTCCCGATTCATATGGAGATGGAACAGATTGGGTTGAGGAACTCTTTTCTCCAGCAGCTGTGCAAAACTATAATGTCAGTTATTCCGGAGGGGGCGAAAACTTTATAGGAAGTGCATCTATCGATTACTTTAATCAAGATGGTATTGTCATGAATACTGGTTTTGAGCGAATTTCCAGTCGCTTTAATACTGAATTCAAAAAAGGCAAATTAACCCTTAATCAAACATTAGGAGCACACCATAGTGTTAACAAAAGAGAAAACTCAAGAGCTGTTTGGCGGTCGCTAGAGATGCCTCCAACGGTTCCTGTTTTTGATGAAAATAATTTGGGTGGTTTTGCAGGTGTTTATGGCCCAATGTTCGACATCATGAATCCTGTAGCAGCTCAATCTCTATTTACTAACCGTCGAAGTGTTGATCATATTCAGGCCAACTTTGCAGCGACTTACGAATTAATCCCTAACCTTCGTTTGAAATTGAATTCAGGAGCAACGATCGATAATATCTATGATTTTAGGCATACTCCAGTTTACCAGATGCCTATTTTGAGCAATACAATTCCCCGGATGAATGAGAATCGGCATAAAAAAACAAATTGGTTAGTTGAGGGGACAGTAAATTACGATTTCTCTTTACAGAAGAATAACTTTACTGTTTTGCTAGGAGTGTCTTCACAAAGTACAGAATATAGGAATTTATATGGAGCAGGAGCAAATATGCCTAATGATGACATTCAAGTTATGGATGCTGCAACTGAAGAAATTTTTGCTTCTGGAGGAGCTTGGAAGTACAACCTTGCCTCTCAGTTTGGTCGTCTTAATTATAACTACGACAATCGTTATCTTGTTTCTTTAACCCTAAGAAGGGACGGCTCTTCTCGGTTTGGAGCTAATAACCAATATGGTTTGTTTCCTAGTGCGTCGGTTGCTTGGAGGTTAAGTGAGGAATCCTTCTTTCCGGAAAATACCCTTTTCCAGGATATTAAAATCCGCGCTAGTTATGGAGAGCTTGGAAATCAGGAGATTGCCAATTATGCTTTTTCTGCTTCTATCAATTCTTCAACACACTACGTATTGGGGGCAGATCAAAGTTTGATTTTTGGAGCTACTCAAGTTGATTTTGTGACACCAAATATTAAATGGGAAAGCAATATTAGCAGAAATATTGGAGTTGATTTAGTCCTGTCCGAAAACTGGATTGTAAACATGGATTATTTCTCAAATAAGTCAGTTGATTTGTTAGTTCAGGTTCCAATTCCTGCCTCGAACGGAAGTAACAGAAGTCCATATCAGAATATTGGTGAAATTTTGAATACTGGGTTTGAAATGAATGCAGCATGGAATAAGAAGTTCAATGATTTTAAAATTGGAGTTTCGGGAGCCGTGTCTGCAATCAAGAACGAGGTGAAAACTCTTGGTAATGATCAGCTTTCTATATGGGCAGGAAAACCATACCACTTAGCAGACAACACAACGCTTACTAAAAAAGGAAATGAAATTGCCAGTTTTTACTTAATCAAGACAGATGGTATTTTTAATAGTGAGGAGGAAGTTGAAAGCTATACTTTTACAAATAATGCAGGTGAAACTATGCTTATTCAACCGAATGCTGTTCCTGGCGATATTCGGTTTGTTGATGCTAATGGTGATGGAAAAATTAATGCAGACGACCGAGTTTACTGTGGCTCTGCAATGCCTAAAATGACCTACGGTTTAAATCTATCTATGGAATACCGAAATTTTGATTTGACCTGTTTTTTACAAGGTGTTTATGGTAATAAAATCTTTAATGGTTCTGCATATTCACTTGAGGGGCTTCCTAATTTTACGAATATGAGTTCCAAGCTATTAAATGCCTGGCGTCCTGATAATCATAGTAATATCCCTAGGGTGACGAGACAGGATACTAATGGAAATGGACGAACACAGTCGGATCGTTTCTTACAGGATGGAACTTATTTAAGAATGAAAAACTTGCAGGTAGGATATCGATTGCCAGAACGTTTGAAAAAGATCATCTTTACTGAGCAAGCTCGTATTTATATTTCTGCACAGAATCTTTTTACGCTTACTTCTTATGAAGGTTTTGATCCGGACGTTGCAAACGATGGATTATTGAATCGAGGAGTAGACAATGGAGTCTATCCTTCGGCTCGTACTTATTTAGTAGGTGTTCAATTAACTTTTTAACATTAAAAGAGATGAAATATTCACATTTGTTATTAATACTATTAGCTGTGATCTTTCAGGGATGCACTGATTTTCTGGAACTAGAAGATCCA
The DNA here is from genome assembly GCA_047971205.1 of Draconibacterium sp. Classification (GTDB taxonomy): domain Bacteria; phylum Bacteroidota; class Bacteroidia; order Bacteroidales; family Prolixibacteraceae; genus Draconibacterium. The sequence continues at coordinate 1,206 of JBKDZK010000839.1, read as the reverse complement.
ACTCAAATTACCAATACAACCTTTTGGAAAACTGAGAGTGACGCAGAAAAAGGGCTAATTGCTGTTTATTCCGGGTTGAAACAAACTTTTTTATACAACAGCCAAGGAATAAAAAATATGAACTGCAGAGGGGATGATGTGATTGCACGTTTACAGAATCCGAATATCTATAATCCAGATCTTTTTATAAACACACCTTCCAATACCTTTGCCAGTAGCATGTGGAAGAATGCATATATCCTAATCTATCGAGCAAACCAAGTATTGGATAATGTTCCTGGGATAGAAATGGAAGAAAAAAGGAAAGCTGAAATACTAGGAGAAGCTAAAGCTTTAAGAGGCATTGCTTATTTTATTTTGGCAACCAATTTTAAGGAAGTTCCTCTTGCGCTAAACTCTTCTCCTGATGATGCAGGTATGTACCCTGCTTTAAATACAAGTTCTGAAGTTTGGGATCAAATTATTCGTGATTTTTCAGAAGCAAAAGCAGTATTAAACGAGCAGGTAGAAAATGTAGATCTAGGGCGAATGACCAAATTTGCAGCAGCTGCCTTTTTAGGTAAGGCTTATTTATATAATGAAGAATGGGCTGAAGCTGTGGATGAATTTGAGTATATATTGACTCAAGGAGACTTTGAGCTAATAGATGACGTCAACGATAATTTTTCTAATAAAAATGAAAATAATAAAGAATCTATTTTTGAAGTTCAGTATGAGTACTTTGAAACTTCAGGCCAAACTTCGAGACGTGCAAAGCATTTTGCTCCTCCAGGAGTTGGAGCTTACGTAGCAACTCCTTCAAATTGGATTTTCAATGAATTTCAAAAAGAGAAAACTGTCGATGGCGATTTTGACCCTAGAATGTATGCAACATTCATTTGGAATTATCCTGGGGCTGAAATTTATCAGCAATCATTCTCAACATTTTTTGCAGATGATTTGGACTATATTGCATGGAAAAAATATCAGCTGTGTGATTTATCTGTAGATGAAGCAAACTTAAGTCGTTCTGATATTAATGAAAGAATAATGAGACTCTCACATGTTCTGCTGATGTATGCAGAGGCTCTCAATGAGTCAGGTAGTACCGAATTAGCTTATGAAACTATAAATAGAATCAGACAACGAGCTAACTTATCATTATTACCAGATGGATTAAGTCAACAAGAAATGAGAGAAGAGATTATTCATCAACGGGTGCTAGAG
>JBKDZK010000838.1:0-6696 GCA_047971205.1 Draconibacterium sp. | reverse complement strand
CCCCTGTCACCGATATAATTAATGTTTACAAAAAGGTCATTAAGTTTCGAAATATCAGAGTTTAGTGTTAATGCATATTTTTTTTCAGAAATTTTATTGAAAGACACGTCAGGTTTAATTTCGTTAAATGCCAACTTGTATGAACTGAATCCTATCAACAAAGGACTAGTTCTCTTCAAATTTTCATTGAATCCTTCCGTATCAATTTCCCTGGCAGGAAAAATGTGAACATCGTTTTCCTGTTCCTGACTGATTAATTGTACCCCATCTAAATCATCCAGAATCAGTGCCTCTGAGATAACTAAGCGTTCGTCAATTTTCATTGCATTCAGCGACATATTTTCCGGTATTCCAATAAACTTTTCGCCATTAGCAACAAAGGAAAATGGCTTATTGTCTGCACCTTCTACACTTTTAATACTTCCGTTTTCAATTACTGAAGCATTCTCTAATTCTGATAGTTTTGTTTCAATCGGAAAATTTATTTCCGGCTTAATTCCTTTTATCGAACTAAAAACGTAATAATCACCATCGTGCTGATGCAAAACTGTCAATGGTTGCATGGTTGCAGATTTTATGAGTGTTTTCCCAAGCTCCAGATTAAATGGCAAAATGGCACAGGCAGCCTCTGGTAAATCGAAAGTGCCTTTGGTCGGGAACTTAATCGCTTCGTTACCTGTTTCAACAGTAACATTTACACTATCTATACTTTTAATTTCCACATGATCCTGAAAATTTACCATAAACAAAAATCCGGAATCACCATACGATCGTACTGCATACCTTAAAGTTTCGGTATCCGTGGGAGTGATTGCTCCATTTGTTTCAGGCAATACAACTTTCATAGGGGCTAAGCGCTCTCCATATTCACTTAAAAAGATATGGAGTGTGCGTAGCTGCTTATAGTGTTTTCGTGTTTGCCCATACTGACCTATTGGAGCCTGAAAATCATAATTTACCCTTGGTAATCCATTCACTTCTTCATTATAAAATTTCCCATCAAACTGAGGTGTAGAGCCACCATGATACATATAATAACCAATTCCATTTGAACTGCTTCCAACGATACGTACCATCATCGGCTTAACACTCTCATATTCAACAATAGGTCGACGTGAGTATTTCACCTGGATACCTGGACCTATTTCGGCGGCAATAGACGGGTATAAATCTGTATCATAACTAACAGGACTGTAATCAGGGAATTTGCAAATATCTTTAAACAGATAAAAGGCAGATGGAGAAGCATCTCCCCAGAAAGGATAGGCATATCCGGCAGTTACCGGAAGACTCCCTCTCTCAACGATGGTTGCATTTCCCCAGCCGGTAGCCGTATAAATTGGTACATCAATCCCATTGCTAAGTGCAATCTGCTTTAAGTTTTCCATATGCTGTTTGCCATATTCAAACTTCGTATTTTTCCCGTCAGTAACTGTAATTTGCTCGTGAGAAGTTGCAGCATCAAAATTTGCAACGGTATATTCCTTTTTGCTGCCGGGGTAACTATATTCCCAAGGCGCAGCCGAATGCTGGTACTCATTTTCCAACTGGACACCTATAATTGGCCCCCCATCTTTGTATAAAAGGCCTGAAATCTGTTTTGCAATTTCGCGATATAATGTATCAACGTATTTCAGGTATTCTGGTGCGTTGCTTCTAACTTCAAAGGTTTGTCCATAGAGCCAGTCAGGCAAACCGCCATTTCTGATTTCACCATGACAAAACGGTCCAAGACGTACAATTAAACACATATTGTGCTTTTTGACCAATTCAGCAAACCTTCGAAGGTTTAGGTTGCCTCCCCAATCAAAATACCCTTCTTTTCGTTCATGAATATTCCAGAATACGTATGTGGCTATTACATTAATTCCCCCTGATTTCATTTTGAGGATTGATTCTTCCCAGAATGATTCAGGAAACCGGGAATAATGAAACTCTCCAATTACAGGAAAAAATGGTTTGTCATTTTTCTCAATAAAATAGCTATTAACAGATATTTTCTCCCCATCAGGATTTTCACCTCCAAGATTGAGATGATTACTTAATATTGTTTTCTCGGGTTTGTTGATATTGATTTTATACTGTTTCTGAGCGTACAAACAATTAATGTTCGCAAGAAACAAGACAAACAATACAACTACCAGAGATATTATTCTAACACATTTTGAACACACTTTTTTCATTTTTTATGTTACTAATAAATTAGGTGTAATGAAACTATAGTTCCAACGCTTAGAAAAAGTAAAAAAATGAGGACACGAAGAATTGTGTCCTCAAAATATCAATCTTTTTTAATGACTACAAAAAAATCCTACCAGCCTTCACTTGGACCCAGTAATGGATTGTTTTGCACCTCTTTATTGGGAAGCGGGAAGTAATAGTGCTTTGCCATAAAGTTCTGAGCTCGTATTGGATCTTGCTCTTGCAGAGCCTCCTCTAACATCCCCCAGCGACGAAGGTCGTAAAAACGAACCCCTTCCTTGGCAAACTCTACAAATTTTTGATGTATCAGTTCTTCTTTTAATGATGCTTTACCAGAATCACCAGAATAGTCAGCCAAATTAGCCCTACGCCTGATTTGATTTAACAGGTTTATAGCTGCATCTGCATTCCCAAGTTCTATTTCAGCTTCAGCAAGATTGCAAATCACATGAGCATATCTTAGATAACGTTCATTAATCGATGACCTGGAATCTCCTTCCCCTTCCGAGGTATAAGCATTTTGATATTTCGTCCACCAATACGTATCATGCTTTTCGGGTGCAAATACTTCAGTAAAAGGTTTCAGATAATACATACACCCGGGATAATTCCAGGCAACTGTCATTCGGCCCCTAACATCAAAATCGCCATTTAAATCTTTTTCTTTCCATAATGCATCCATCAGGGTCTGAGTAGGCCATGCTTCAAACCAGCCTCCAACTTCTGCTGCTGCATATTCTTTTGCAATCGTATTTGATTGCGTTGCATTAACATCTTCTCCATCGCCCCACTTACTAGTACCACCCGACAAGTCGAAAATAATTTCGAAAACACTTTCTTTGTTGTATTCGTGCGCTTCATCGAAATTCCAGCCATATTCTACCAACTCATATTCATACGGAGATTTTGTTAATGGTTCAAGTTGAGCTTTGGCATTCGCCCAGTCTCCCATTTCAATATAAATTTGGCCGGCCAATGCTTTTGCTGAACCCCTTGATGGTTTCCCTTTGGCAGAAGCTGCATCTGTTATTACAGGAAGTAGCGGTTCGGCCTTTGCCAAATCAGATAAGGCTTGTGCAAAAACTTCTGACTGAGAAGATTTTTCCATTGGAAAAGTAGCTGCATCTTGTGACGCTGTAAGACGAATTGGGACATCTTTAAATTCCCTGGCCAGAATATGGAAATAAAATGCCCTTAAAAAATAGGCTTCCCCCATAATCTTATCCTTAAATTCTTGTGAGAAATCTTTCTCAGCCAATTTTTCCTCAATTAAATTGCAACGGTAAATTCCACGGTAACATTGACTAAACATTAATGCCACCTCGTAATTATCTGCATCATTTGTAAAACGGCTTACCTGGAATATCCCTTTGATATCATTTCTAAATTCAATTTCGTCGGAACGGCCATTACGAAGCATAACACATCGTGTTCCGGTATAACCTCCTGCCAACCCACTTTTGGCTGAAACATATGCGGAGATGAGTGCTTGTTCAAAATCTGTTTCAGTTAAGAAAAAGGTTTCGGTTGTTATTTGATTCGGATTTGTAAGATTCAACTGGTCCTCGCAACTTGAAAAAACTACGGCCCCGATTAATATCAATAATTTGAATATTTTCTTCATGATTATAATTTCTAGTAAGTTACATTAATACCAAACATGTAAATTTTTGAAGCCGGATAAGCGAAATAATCGTTACCCCTTGAATAGGAACTAAACGAATTATAATCCGGAGAAATTCCTTTATACTTTGTGAAAGTAAACGGATTTTCCAAACTTACATAAGCCCTGATATTCGAGAATTTATCAAAGATTCCAGTTGTGGGAAGTTCGTACCCAAACTGAATACTCCGCACGCGAACATAATTTCCTTTTTCCAGATAACGATCTGAATTCGTTCTGTAATTTCCGTTAGGATCGTCATATCTTAAATAAGGCTGAGAAGCGTCTTTATTGTTTTCAGTCCAATAATCCAATGTGGATGCCAGGTAGTTCGTTCCGTTTGTAACACTTGTCATAACATTACGGGTATCGTTAAGGATTTTATTTCCGAATACACCCTGTAGATCAAAACGGAAGTCAAAGTTTTTATAGTTAAACGTGTTGTTCCATCCGAAAGTAAATGTAGGAAACGGGCTCCCCATATATACTCTGTCGTCATCATTAATTACACCATCATCATTTGTATCAACGAATTTAACATCACCAGGCATTGCCTGTGGCTGAATTGGAGTTCCGTCCTTGCTATGTGCATCAATGGCAGCCTGGTCAGGAAACAGGCCATCGGTTTTCAGCAACCAGAAACCACCAATCGGATAATCCTGCAAAGTTTTTGTTGTATAGGCACCTCTAAAAGACTGTCCTGAATTGATAACCTGATCTTTAGAAACCAAGCTTTCAACATTATTCTTGATAAAGTTTCCGTTGAAATTGACGGTATAATTTAAGTCTTTGGCTATTTCATTTCTCCATACTAAAGAAAACTCCAGCCCTTTGTTAGATATTTCTCCAATATTTTGAATTGGGTCGTTGGTACCACCCGACGAGTAGGGAATTGGGACAGTTAACAGAATATCTTTGGTTAATTTATTGTATACATCAACCGTAGCCGAGAATTTACCATTAAATGCGGTAAGGTCAACCCCTAGGTTCGACATGGTTGTTTTTTCCCACTCAACAACAGGGTTTACAAATTCCCTTGGAAAAGCCCCCTGATGTACTCCGCCTTCGCCATTGGAATAATTAATTCCGGTTTTTACAGTGGAAGTATATTTATAATCTCCAATTTCCTGGTTACCAAGCTCTCCGTATCCGCCTCTTATCTTTAAGCCATCGAGCCAACTTATGCCTTGCATAAATTCTTCTTCAGCAATGTTGTAACCTACCGAAAACGATGGGAAATTACCAGTACGTTTTTCTTTTGAGAATTTTGACGAAGCATCACGACGTAAGGTTGCAGTTACCAATAGTTTACCTTGATATGAATAAAATAACCTTGATATAACTGAAGTCAAAGCACTTTCAATTAAAGAACCGGATGTTAGGCGATCAAGCGTTGCTGCATCAATTTCCAATAATCCTGCGGGCAGGGTTGAGCCAGATCCGTCCAAATAGCGGTACTGTGATTTCTGAAAAGTATATCCGGCCAAAGCTGTTATTTTATGATCACCAAAGGTCTTCTCGTAGTTTAGTGTATTCTCTACCAAAATACCTTGATTTATAGGTTGATTTCTTGATACTGAATTTTTAACCGAACTGGCCTGTCCCATATCATACTTGCCGTTATAGTCCATGTTCTCAGAGATATTTATGCTTGGCGTTACATCAATTTTATACTTGAGGCCTTTTACAACTTCAGCCTGTGCCCAAATATTTGCATAAACATTCCAGTTGTGTCGGTAAGCATCGTAAATATACGGGTCGGTTGTTGCCAAAGGATTAACCGTATTCATTGCATCTCCGTAATTAGCTCCATAGCCACCGAGGTTATTTTCATCGTATATTGACATGGTTGGCATGGCCTGCAGAACCGCACCATACATTCCTCCCCGGGGATATCCGCTAAATACCGGTCTGCGGTTTTCGTACGTAATCAGTATGTTATTTCCTGCCGAGAACCAACCTTTCTCGTAAGTTGATTTGAATTGAGCATTTATGCGCTCATAATCAGCTCCTTTAATGGTGCCTTCTTCACTTAAGTATCCTAAGCCGGTATAATAGGTAAAATGTTCTGTACCTCCCGACATCGACATATTATAATTCTGACGAAAAGCCGGTCCCATCATAATATCCTGCCAGTCATTATCCTCTTTTGATCCAAGGTCGGTAAGCATCTCCAAAGGAGATAATCCTGAATTTGTTCGTGCCAGATTAACTACTTCGGCCAAACCTTCTGCATTCAAAAGATCCATATATTTTGCAGGAGTGGCAATACCCATATTAGCCGAAAAGTTAAAAGTTGGTACCCCTTGCGAGTTTTTACCCGATTTGGTAGTAACAATTACAACCCCATTTGCAGCACGCGATCCATAAATTGCAGAAGCAGACGCATCTTTCAAAACGTTAATGCTTTCAATATCGTTAGGATTAATAAAATCCATACTGCTCATATAAATTCCGTCGATCACATATAAGGGTGTCGAATTGTTTAATGTTCCAATTCCTCTAATCATTATCCGGCTTCCCGATCCCGGGGCTCCACCTGAACTTACAATTTCAACACCGGCCATTTTGCCTTGCAGGGCCTGCCCGATATTAGTATTGCTTTCGGTACTTAACTGGTCACGGCTAACACTGGCTACAGAACCTGTTAAATCCGACTTCTTTTGAGTCCCATAACCAATGGCAACCACTTCCTCAATGCCAATGGCATCTGCCACCATCGTAACATTGATTTGAGTTTGGCCTTCTACAGCAATTTCCTGGCTTTTCATCCCCACAAACGAAAATTGTAATATAGCATTGGAATCAACTCCCGGAATGGTATACTCCCC
>JBKDZK010000837.1:0-6027 GCA_047971205.1 Draconibacterium sp. | reverse complement strand
TGTTTGTAGAGAGATGTAAAAGTATAAAAATGTTTTATTTCCTTTAATGATGAATGCCTTGCTTTGTAAGAACGCTAAAGATAGAAAAACGAGTTTTTAAAAAAAATTTAAATCAGAGCAGGGGTTTTTATCTGCATGAACGTTTATAATAACGACAATAAGACTAATGAAAGGATTTTTTAAAAATTATTTGGAGAACAAGTGTTCCGAGAGCGAGTTTCTGGCTTTCATAAACATGTTTATGAAGCCGGAAAAGCAGGCGGAATTGGGGCAAAGTATGCAGGAACACTGGAAGGAAATGCCACTTGACCAGGAAGCGCCCGATTTATCTCCAACCTTGCACAAAATTCACTTCGAAATAAATAACCGCGAACGGGGAGGTACGCAAAATAACAGGTTTGTTACCTATCTGACCCGGATTGCAGCCGTACTTTTTATTCCCTTAGCCATTGCTTTTTTTCTGAATATCCGGAAAGAACCGTTAATGGAGGGAACCCAAACCATTTCAACCCCCCTGGCTTCGAAAACAAATTTTACACTCTCTGATGGATCGGTAGTTTACCTGAATGCGGGTTCATCGTTAAGTTTCCCTAAAAGTTTTTCCGGCGATAAACGTTTGGTGAAATTAGACGGGGAGGCTTATTTTGATGTGACCCAAAGCAAACGTCCGTTTGAAGTGGAAACTCCGGCATTAACCGTAGATGTGTATGGAACTGCCTTTAATGTAATGGCCTACAACAATGCATTGCCCGAGGTTACGCTAGAAAGAGGTAAAGTAGCCGTAACAAGCAAAACCGGCGAACAAAAATTTCTGAATCCCGGCGAACAGGCACGCATCGATACGATCAGTCACAGTATTGCCGTAAATAAGGTGGAGACAAACTTGTTTACCTCGTGGATTAACAACAAGCTGATCTTTAAAAATGAGCCACTGGGAGATGTGATACAACGTCTGGAGCACTGGTACAACATTTCCATTGATATTCAGGATGAATTACTGGCGCAAAAAAGGCTCAACGCAACCATCGAATACGAATCGGTAAGTGAGGTGATGGATTTATTGGAAATTACGCTTCCGCTCAAATTTGAATACAAAAAGAACGAACGAAAACTGGTAATAAAAAATAACGAACCATAAAACTAAAAGAGGTGCCTATGACGTAAAACTATCCTGATCGATGTTCTATCGATTGTATTGTATTTGTAAAAATTAGAAGTGAGGAAGCCGCGAACCTCCCCACTTCCGAAAAATAATTAGTACAAATTATTAATCTTAATATGTCAAATCTATGAAAAAAAAGAGATTGAAGGAAATCCCTTTGGGGAGTTTCTTCTTAAAACTTTTAAGACTTATGAAAGTAACTTTGTTTTTGTTATGTATTAGTGTTTTTTCGGTAATGGCTAAAGAGAGCTATTCGCAGGTAACAAAGTTGTCTGTTGAGCTGAGAAACACGGATATCAAAAGTGTCCTCGAAGAAATTGAAAATCAAAGCGAGTTTCATTTTTTCTACTCCGAGGATGTAATCGATGCAGAGCGGAAAGTGTCAGTAAATTTTAGAAATTCTGACATCGAGAAAATTCTAACTGAAATATTTTACAACACCGGTGTTGAGTATAAAATTGTTGGCCGGCAGGTAGCCTTATACAAAGGCGAGTTTGATGATGCAAATTTACCGGCTCAGCAACAAGCAGTAACCGGAACGGTTATCGGTGCTGATGGTCAGCCAATTCCGGGGGTAACCGTTATTGTTAAAGGTACAACGCAGGGAACGGTTACCGACATTGATGGAAATTTCCAGGTAGGTAATGTTGGTCCTGATGCTGTTCTGTCTTTCTCGTTTGTTGGAATGCTTTCGCAGGATATTGTTGTGGGTAACCAAAGCAATATTTCGGTAGTAATGCAGGAAGATGCCATTGGTATCGAGGAGGTTGTGGTAATTGGTTACGGAACCATGCAAAAGAAAAACCTGATTGGTTCTGTTGATCAGGTAAACTCAGATTTAATTGAAGACCGTCCGGTTGGAAATGCTGTGCAGGCTTTGCAGGGAGCTTCGGCAAACCTTGTAATTCAGCAACGAAGCATGAACCCGAACGATAATAGCATGAATATTAACATTCGTGGTGTAAGTACCATGAATAACAATAACCCGCTGGTGGTAATCGACGGGATGATTACCGAAATGGGAAGTTTAAATAACCTGAATCCGGCTGATATTGAAAATGTATCGGTGCTGAAAGATGCAGGTAGTGCTGCCATTTACGGTTCGCGTTCGTCGAACGGGGTAATTTTGGTAACCACCAAAAAAGGTGCAAAAAGCGATAAACCGACTGTGCGCGTAAGCACAATGACCGGTTTTCAGGATCCGGATGTATTGTTTTCGCCGGTAAAAGGATACGAAAATGCCTTGCTAAAAAACCAGGCTTTAATTAATGTTGGTTCTTCGCCACAATATACTCCTGCCGAAATCAGAGATTTTCAGGAGAATGGCGATGGACAGTGGTTTTTGGATGGAATCCTGCAATCGGCCTTACAGCAAAATTACAACGCCAGCATTTCGGGCGGTAACGAAACTTCTACTTACATGGTTTCTGCAGGTTATTACAACCAGGAAAGTAACTTCGTTGGAAATTTCGGAATTGAGCGTTACAATTTCAGAACCAACCTGGTAAGCCAGTACGGAAAATTGAAATTAAGTGCGCTAATGGCTTTTAACCGCACGATGCAGAAAGCGCCAAATGCCAGCACCGGATTCCTTATTGTTGACGGTTCGCGTATTCCGCCTTACTACACTTACCAAATGCAAGCCGACAATGGCAAGTACCTGATTAACGATGTACTTTCGCAGTTTAACCCGCTGGGACAATTGGAAGCCGGTGGATATCAGAAAAAAGACGACGATAATTTCCTTGGAAGTTTGAACGCTGAACTGGATTTGGCAAAAGGTTTGAAAGCAAAAGGCATGATCGGTCTTGATTTAGGCGCAAACCACCGTTTTATCAGAGGATTGGAAGTTCCGTTTTACTCAAGCCCAACTGCCGAAAAACCAAATTCGTATGCCAACGATACCCGACCTACTGAGGATTACAACGAGAAAAGGTACATTCTGAATACACAGTTTTTATTGGATTACAACCAAACTTTCAACGAAAATCATAATGTTTCAGGTTTGATTGGTGTTTCTAACGAATCATACACGCGTCAGGCCAACGAAATAAAAATGAAATATACCGACCGTGACCTTGGTCTTCCTGAATCGGAAACCGAAATTGATCCGTCGAGCTACAACACGCCGGCACAAACACAGGAGAGAAGTATTTACTCCATTTTTGGCCGTGCAGGTTATAACTACAAAGACAAATATTACGGCGAATTTAGTTTCCGTTACGATGGTTCTTCAAAATTTGCCGAAGATTACCGATGGGGATTTTTCCCGTCATTTACAGCAGGTTGGCGTTTGTCTGAAGAAAGTTTCATGGACAACTACAAAAGCAATGTCGGCGACCTTAAATTACGTGGTTCGTATGGTGTGTTAGGAAACCAGAATGTTGATGATTACTCGTACTTTACAACCTACATGGTTTACAATAACAGCTATGGTTTTAACAACGAAGCGGTTTCTGGAACCGGTTTCGACTTTGGAAACAGTATGCTGCAATGGGAGCAATCGGCCAACTTTAACATTGGTGCCGATGCTACATTCTTCGATTATAAACTGTCGGTTTCTTTGGACTACTTCAACAAACTTACTTCTCAAATCCTGTTAACTCCGGTTGTGCCATCGGTATTTGGTGGTGCAGTTGCAAAAGAAAATGCCGGCGAAATGAGAAACCAGGGTTGGGAAGCTACCATCAACTACCATGCAAAAACAGGTGCGGTTGACCACAATGTGCGCTTGAACGTGGCAGATGCCAAAAACGAAGTAGTTGATTTTGGTGGTAACGAACAAATTGATTCGAACGACCAGTTGCGCAAACTAATTCGCGAAGGCGAAGCTTTGGGCTCATACTTTGGTTATAAAACCGATGGTTACTTCGGTAGTTACCAGGAAATCGAGAACAGTGCGTTGCCAATTGGAGCAACTGTTGAGCCGGGCGATGTAAAATATGTTGATTCGAATAACGACGGCGTTATCGATGATAAAGACCGCCAGGTTTTAGGAAATGCATTTCCGCGTTATACTTTCGGTTTGAACTACGATGTTAAATGGAAAGGATTTGACCTTGGCGTGTTAATCCAGGGTGTGGGTAAACGCGATATGTTCTTGCGTGGTGAGCTTGTTGAGCCTTTCCATGCCAACTACTCGTATGTAATGTACCAGCATCAGTTAGATTTCTGGACTCCGGTAAATCCTGATGCCGAATGGCCACGGTTGTCGGCTCCCGGATCATCATCAAACCAGAACAACTGGGGTAGAGCTTCAGACATTTACATTTTCAATGCAGCTTATATCCGTTTGAAAAACATTCAGTTGGGTTATACTTTGCCAAAAGAATTGACCACAAAAGTGGGTGTTCAAAAACTTCGTTTGAGTGTAAATGCACAGAATCTGTTCACACTTTCAAATGTTTCTTTTATCGATCCTGAATCGACAGAGTTTGGAAGTACTATGGGAGGAACCGGAGGACCCGGAGCAAACAGCGGCCGGACTTATCCTACGCTTAAGTACTACGGTTTTGGTTTAGAATTAGAATTTTAAAATTAAATGACATGAAGATGAAATTTCTAAAATATAGTGCTGGCGTTGCAAGTTTAATTTTAATTTTAATGCTACTTACTTCTTGTAACGATTTGGATTTGGCACCAACAAATAAGTTTACAGAAGCCAACTACTGGACATCGCCCGAAAAAGCCAATATGGTTTTAAATATGGCATACAGTCAGATGTATAATTCGGGTTATTTCTTCTCTACCGAAGCGCTCAGCGATAACATTTATGAAGGTCGTGGATCAAGTTCGGAGAAAATAATTTCTTCGGGACAAGCGGATGCTTCAAACAACCGGTTTGCCAACGAATGGAGAGATTGTTACGGAGGAATTAAAACCTGCCATACTTTTCTTGAAAATGTTGACCGGGTAGAAGGAATGGACGAGGACCTGAAAGCAAGAATGAATGCCGAGGCACGTTTTATCCGTGCATATCTGTATTTCCGTTTAACAACATGGTACGGCGATGTTCCGTTGTTCGAAACCGATATCACTTTGGAAGAATCGAAACAAATTGCGCGTACTTCACACGAAGAAGTACTGGCTTTTGTACGCAGCGAGCTTGATGCTGTTATTGATGTTTTGCCAACAAACTTGGAATATAGCGACGCTGATAAAGGTAGAATTACTGCCGGAGCTGCTGTGGCATTGAAAGCAAGAACATACTTATATAGTAACGACTGGCAAAATGTGGTGAATACCTGCGAAGAATTGATCAATTCCGATCAGTATGGTTCATACAGTTTGTTCCCATCGTACGAAGGCATTTTCCTTCCTGAAAATGAATACAACGATGAAGTGATTCTTGATTTGGGTTATGTACCATCGTTGCGCACCTGGGGAGAATATTTTGACTATGCACCGCTTTCAGTGGGAGCTCGTGTAAATCAAATGTCGCCAACACAAGAGTTGGTTGACAATTATCTGATGATGAACGGAAGAACCATCGATGATGCAAACTCGGGATACGACGAGAATGATCCGTATGTTCGTCGCGACCCACGTTTAACGGCAACTGTGGTTTATCACGAATTTCCCTGGCGCTTGCCCGACGGAACAATCCAGACCATTTACATTAAACCGGGTACTGCACCTGACGAATCTGCCGAGGTGGATGAATACAAAGGTCAGGGTACCAACTCTACATCAACAGGTTACTATATGCGTAAGTACTACGATCCGCAAGCATTGGCATCGTTTACTTCGGGGCTGAACCTGATTTTGATTCGTTATGCCGACGTGCTATTAATGTACGCCGAAGCTAAAAACGAGTTGAACCAAATGGATGAGAATGTTTGGAACAGTACAGTTAAAGTTTTGCG
>JBKDZK010000836.1:0-2098 GCA_047971205.1 Draconibacterium sp. | reverse complement strand
AAAGCGTTGTTTTCAACGATTTTTTGACCATAGTACGCGGAAGCAGGATTATCTGCTACCATATCCCGACGAATATTATATTCAGAGTTTCTCATATCTTCCCAGTCAACTTCCCAAATATCATGATTTAGATAATCATTGTTTGCATAAAATCCAAAAGCACGGCCTCCATTTTGAGAAGAATGACCAAAAAATAGGTTCTTGCCGTCTTTACCTGTGAGGGACCAATACCAAATGCCATACATACGCGGTCCTTGCGGTGATCTTCCACCACCAGGAACATTAAATTCAAATTGCCCTACCCATATTCCTTCTGTATTTGGCCCTCCTGCACAGTGTCGATTTTGATTGTTTCGTATGAATAAATCCCGAAATACGTCCCCTGGCTTATCTTTCCAAGCACCAAATCTTTCAGTCATTAATGAATAATTTGGATTGTTAATTACACTTGTAGCAGAAGATATAGCGTTATCCCAATCTTTAGTTATTAAATAAACTTCTGTAAGAACATGACTGGCAGCAGCTTTAGTCAAACGGCCATCTTCTTTTAATTCAGTGACATCTGGTAAATTTTCAGCTGCAAATTTCAGGTCAGAAATCACCTGGGTAAGAACATCCTCACGCGAGGCCCGAACGAAATCTCTTTTTGGTTCGGTAATTTCCTCCAAAATAAGAGGTACTCCTCCAAATAGTATCGCCAGGTTTTTATATGCATAAGCTCTGAAGAAAAATGCCTCTGCTTTTAATGCTTTTTTTTCTTTTTCCGAAGAAAATTCCACATCTTCTATTCTGCTAAGTATAACATTACTATCGAATATGTTTTTGTAAAAATTTTCCCAACAAAAACTTGGCAAGTCACCTTCAGGAACAAGTTGCTTATACAAATTGGAGTTTGTAAATGAAGGATCGTAAAAATGGTAAAGGTTGTCGGCCAGGCCACCCACCATTAAAGCGCTATTATTTCTCGATCCATAATTGGCCACTGCAACATCAGAATATATTTTAGCAATGGCAGAATTTAACTGCTCCTGATCAACAAACATGTTTTCAGGAGAATAAATATCAAGGGCTGTTTCTTTAAGCCAATTTTCTTCATTGCAAGCTATTACCGTAAAAAGTAACAAAAATACAGCAATGGTATTTTTAATATTTTTCATGATCGTTAAATTTAAAATTCAATATTTAATCCTAATGAATAATTTGACATGATAGGATAATCTGGTGTAAGACCAATTCCTAACTCAGGGTCCAAGCCTTCCCATTTTGTAAGGGTTAGTAAATTTTTCCCACTTACAAAAACTTTAAGGGCATTGATGTTTAATCGCTCAATCAATTTTTTATCGAACTCGTATGACAATGTAACATCCTGCAATCGTATAAAATTTCGTTGATCATAATTTATTCCTTCATAAGTTGGTGCCGAGTCCACACGGCGATACTTACTGTTTGGGTTTTCAGGCATCCAATAATCCCATGAACCTTTTATGCCGTTACCTTGTGTAATAAACTCATAGTTATTCATACCCCAATCGGGTTGTATCGGTGCTAAATAATAATTCTTTCCTCCCTGAATTGAGTTGATAAAAACATAAAGACCAAAATTGCCATATCTGAAATTATTTGCAATTCCAACTTTATATGATGGATCAGCATAACCTAATATTTTCATATCTTCAGAAGCCGAGAACTTACCGTCAGTATTCTGGTCAACAATTTTTAATGTTCCTGGTAGGAAACCATCGTGAATTGTCCCAGCTGTTTCGTCGGCCAATTGCCACAACTCTCCAGTAATTTCGTAATCATAAAGTACATTTTGCGGCTCACCAATAAACAAACGATTTGCCACAAGATCTTCTTCTATACCTTCAAGGTTAGACCCCAAAATCGACACTATTTTATTTCTGATTCTTGAAAAATTGACAGTTGCCGACCATGATGTTTTTTTTGTATTAATCAATCGCCCTGTTAAACTAAATTCGAGCCCCCAGTTTTTAACCTCTCCAATATTCTTAGGAATACTTGAAAATCCGGTCATTACTGGTAATTGAATGTCATAAAGAATATCTTTTGTCCTGTTTTTATAGAATTCAATGTTTCC
>JBKDZK010000835.1:0-5616 GCA_047971205.1 Draconibacterium sp. | reverse complement strand
AGGACGGTCGTTATGCCGATGTGAAAGATGGTGCCAACGCACTCGCAGGCCTCGAACAAGGTGGAACAAACGACGTTGATTACTATAAGTTTGGAGGGAAGGCTCAGTTCGACGTAACTCCTTTGGAAGGCCTTACCATGACAGCCATTTTTGCACCTCGGTACGTATTTACCAAAGGCAAAAGATTCTCTCGTGCCGTTCCTCTTTACTACGAAAACGGATCCACCATCTACATGCAGTCACATAAGCTGACTGATCTCTATGAAACACGTAGCGACAATAACAGCCTTACCTACCAATTCTACGGAAATTATCAAAAGAAATGGGGCGACCACTCTTTCAGCGTTATGACAGGTTATGAAGGCTTTTCCTACAAATGGGAGGATCTTGGAGCTTCGCGTACCAATTATCTGCTCGATACCTATCCTTACCTTAACATCGGCCCGGAAGACTATCAGTATAATTCGGGAAGTGCGGGACATAACGCTTACCAATCGGTATTCGGACGTTTGATGTATTCTTTCAGAAACAAATACATGCTTCAGGGGAATGTTCGTAGCGACGGTTCATCGCGTTTTTCGAAAGATTACCGTTGGGGTACTTTCTACTCTGCCTCAGCCGGTTGGGTAATGTCGGAAGAATCGTGGTTTAAAAATGATGTGGTTGATTATCTGAAATTGCGTGGTTCTATTGGCCAGCTTGGAAACGAGCGCATTGGTTCGGAATTTCCTTACCAGGCTGCAATGAATTTTGGCAATAGTTACATGTACGACAGAGCGAGCAGCACTGTAACAGCAGTTCAGAATGCTGCACAGTATTATTATGCATTCGAAGATATTACATGGGAAACAACTACCACCTACGGAGGAGGTATTGACTTTAATCTCCTTGACAACCGTTTGCGCTTCACCGGAGATTACTATTACAAAAAGACCAGCGACATGTTGCTCGAACTCGGATTCCCATCGTATGCAGGATTTTCCGCACCACAACAAAACGCAGGCGATATGCATACAAGAGGATGGGATCTGGAGTTAAGCTGGGCCGATAATTTAGGCGATTTCTGGTACAATGTTTCGGCAAACCTGTCTGACTATCGCTCTAAAATGGGTTACCTGGGAGATAAACGTACCATTAATGGTAACCAAATTTATGAAGAAGGATCGTACTTTAATGAGTGGTTTATGTATAAAACAGACGGACTTTTCCAGACCGATGCTGACTTGTACGATGCCGAAGGCAATAAATATCCAACACTTACTGCAAATGATAAAGCCGGAAATATTAAGTATGTTGATACGGATGGAAACGGTACCATAAATTCAGATGACAAGGTGCTTCTTGGTAACTCGCTACCTGAATATTTGTATGGTGGTAACATTGCAATGGGTTGGAAAGGATTCGACTTCAATCTTTCATTTCAAGGTATTGGCCACCAACGCGTATTGTTCAACTCGGCATGGATTCAGCCGCTAAAAGAACAATGGGGTGCTGTTCCTGAACTTCTTTTGGGCGACTACTGGAGCCAGCACAATACCGAAGAGCAAAACCTCAAAGCCAAATATCCACGACTAACCTATACCAATACTACTAATACTTATTCCGGTTCGGACTACTGGCTGTTTAACGGCGGCTATTTCCGCGTGAAGAATATTACACTTGGTTACACACTGCCAAATGATTTGATGAGAAAAGTTAAAGTCAAGGATATGCGTTTGTATTTAAGCGTGAATGATTTACCTGCTATCAGTAACTTTCCCAAAGGATGGGATCCCGAAGTGGGCTCATCGTCAGATTTCATATCAACATCTTTCATCCTTGGTGTTAATGTTAAATTCTAAAAATTCAATCGCATGAAAAAGATATTATTTATAATCGCCATAATTTCAACGCTAACGTTCTCGGCCTGCGTTGATCTCGACTTAAATCCATTATCTGAAGGATCAAGTGGAAACTGGTATTCTTCACAACAGGAGATAGAAATGTCGGTAAATGATTTTTATCGTACTTCTTTTTTCCCGATCGATGATATGACCTGGGGAGACGATGTTACAGCCCGTAATTCAACCTCATTCGTACAAAACGGAACGATGACCGCTGAAAACGGGACAATAGCTACTCGCTGGCAAAATTATTACAAAGGCATTGCACGTGCATTGCGTCTGCTTGGCAACATGGAAAATGCACGCTCTCTGGGAGTATCGGAAGCTGACATTAAACAATACGAAGGTGAAGCTTATTTTTACATGGGGTATGCCTATGGTATGCTGGCATTTCACTGGGGCGACGCCATTCTTGATAAAACGGGAATGACTCTTGATGAAGCGTATGCAATCGCACGTTCTCCAAAAGCCGATGTTTTGGCTTTCAGTTATGAATGTTTAGACAAAGCTGCTGAACGTCTTCCCACCAGTTATTCGGGTGTACAGCGAGCCACAAAGGGAGCAGCTCTCGCATTCAAAGCGCGAATTGCACTTTGGAACGGAGATAACCAAACGGCTGCAACTGCTGCAAAAGCATGTATTGACATGGATGTATATAAACTTCATAGCAATTACCGCGATTTGTTTACCGCCTCGTGGTCGGATGAGTGGATTTTCTTCTTCCGTGGCGACGTAACATTGAAACAGTATTACTGGGCTGCTTCCGACGTAAAAAATTGCATTGCCCGACTTGCAGGTGGCTGGGGTGGTCAGAAAGCTCCTTCATACGAATTGGTGTGCGCCTATCCTTGTACCGACGGAAAACCGATTGATGAGTCGCCCTTATACAATCCGAAAGACTTATTCGAAAACAGAGATCCGCGAATGGCTATGACCATTGTACCATTTGCAACGGCTCACAATAAGAGTGTTCTTGACGGAACTTACAATCCTGAAGATTATGTTTGGCTTGGCCATGAATATTGTCCTGCACCGAATCGCACAACAGTTTATCGTGCATCAGACGGTGCTTATGTGGGCAACAACGATTCAAAAGCCCGTGCTGAACATGCTTCTTACGACGGTTTCCTGTTTAAAAAATACATCGACAATACTTTCCTTGAAAACGGACGCGGTGGTGCACCTACCACATATCCGATGTTACGTTATGGTGATGTTCTGCTGATGTATGTCGAAGCCATGAACGAACTTAACCAGTGTAATCAGGATGTTCTGGATGCAACAATCAACAAATTGCGTGAGCGGACATATGCCGGCACAGGGATTACCTATCCGGCAGTTACAACCGACTCGCAGAGCAATTTGCGCACCATCATTCGCACGGAACGTTTTGTAGAACTTGCCTGGGAAGGTCATCGCTATGCGGATTTAATTCGTTGGAAACTCGCAGAAAAAGTATACAACCGTCCAAGTTATTTCCTTAAACGTGCATGGTCTGGTTCTACCTCGTGGAATGGTGATGAGTCAACTGTATCTGCAGAATACAGTCAATTGATTCAGAATTGGAAAGATGGAAACTACCCACTTGGTGGCATACCTCAAATTGATGAAAACGGTGTTGCCGATTTAAGCGATATGGTTACTTCAGGTTATATTGTTGTGGCAAGCAAGCGCATATTCGATGCCGATCGTGACTACCTCTGGCCTGTTCCCGATGCAGACCGGCTTATTAACGAAAATCTGGATCAGAATCCAAACTGGTAACAGCGTAAAATATTTATCAAAAAAATCTGACCCTATTAGGGCATTAATAGTCTAGTTTGAAGACAAATCCATAGAAGCCCGCTCCGGTGGGCTTCTATTATTGATACTTATACAACTAACCAGACTGTGAAAGACCAAAATAATGATAGGAATAACAGGAATCTCCGTATCGCTTTGCAGCAAAAACAATCGTACGCCACACGAACTTTGGCATAATCATCTAAAATGAACTATTGAAAGCCCTTGAAAAGGGAGTCCCTTCTAACTAAAAATCAACTTACATGTATTAAACAGAAAAGATAACCTTCAATATTTTTCTTTTTAACGAAAGTTAAAGAAATCAGATAGTACAAAACCAAAGAATTTATATTTTATAAACAACAATCAAAACGAATAAACTTAAAAATGATAAAACGACTTTCATCAATTGCAGCCTGCGCGCTGCTGATGTCTTGCCAGCCAAAAATTGAAGTAAAAGAAAAACCTGTTCAGGTAAGTGGAATTTATCCTTCGCTGGCTTATTATAACAACGAAGGCGAGTGTGGAACCGGAGCAGTTGTTCCCTGGGCCGATCGATTATGGGTGATCAGTTACGGTCCGCACCTTCCATTCGGATCATCAGATAAATTGTACGAGATTACGCCTAACTTTGAACAGATAGTTAGAGAGGAAAGTATTGGCGGAACACCGGCTAACCGTATGATTCACAAAGAAAGCAACCAGCTTTTTATTGGCCCTTACGCCATCGATTCAGATCGTAATGTTCGTGTTATTCCCTGGGAAGTGTTGTCGGGACGACACACCGGTAATGCACGCCATTTAACCGATCCTGAAAACAAAATTTATTACGGAACAATGGAAGAGGGATTTTATGAGGTGGATGTGAACACACTGAAAGTAAATGAACTTTATAAAGATGGGAACCGAAAAGAAGGAGACAACATTAAACACGATGATACGGGAGTAAATCCAAACAATGCAACTTTGCCCGGAGCACATGGCAAAGGCCTTTATTCCGGTCAGGGAGTAATGGTTTTTTCGAACAATGGGGAGGCAACGCAGGAAGCCCAGCGTAAATTTGATGTAAAGGCCGGAGTTTTGGCCGAATGGGATGGGAAAGACTGGAAAGTGGTTCGCCGCAACCAGTTTGTTGAACTTACCGGCCCGGGAGGAATTTATGGAAATCCAAATCCTGAGACCGACCCGATTTGGGCAACCGGATGGGATCACAAATCAATTTTGCTGGGCGTTCGTAATCCGGAAACCGGTTGGGATTTTTACCGTTTGCCAAAAGCAAGTCACAGTTACGACGGCGCTCATGGCTGGAATACCGAATGGCCCCGAATCCGGAATGTGGGAACAGAAGGAAATCCGGACTATTTAATGACCATGCATGGAATGTTTTGGCGTTTCCCCGGCGATTTTACTGCAAAACAATCTGCCGGTATTCGTCCGCGAAGCGCTTATTTAAAAGTGATTGGCGATTATACCCGATGGAACGATCAACTGGTATTTGGATGCGACGATTCGGCACAAAAAGAGTTTCTCAATAAAAGAAAACAAAAAGGCAGTATTGAAGGCCCGGGGCAGTCGAACTCAAATTTGTGGTTTACTTCGCCCGAAAAACCTGATCAGTTAGGACCTGCAACCGCAGAAGGTGCCGTTTGGCTAAACGATGAGGTGAAGGCAGGGGAGTATTCGGAACCATTTTTATTTTCAGGATGGGATAAACGATGCGCCTGGATTAACAACAGCGGAAAAAGTACGGTGGCTTTCAGTTTTGAAGTGGATAAGGAAGGAACCGGAAATTTCAGTAAGTTAAAAACCATTGAAGTAGCACCTGGAAGTTCGGAGTTTGTTGAATTTAATGAAAATGAAACCGGAGAGTGGGTACGTGTTCAAACAAATTCCACAATCACGGCTACGGTAAACTTCAATTATACCGATCTTGATGAAAGAAAATCGACTT
>JBKDZK010000834.1:0-3063 GCA_047971205.1 Draconibacterium sp. | reverse complement strand
CGGAAGCCAATGTGGTTGGAACTCCGGGTTCGGGCTTTGGCCCTTCGGGCGAAGGCTACTTCCGTTTTTCTGCCTTTGCCGACCGCGAAAATGTGCTGGAAGCGATGGACAGGATCAAAAACATGAATTAAGAAATTCAGCAATACAACATTCAGAAGCCGGTTATTTATCCGGCTTTTGTTTTACCGTCAATTTCGGAATCCTTTTTACTTCACGCTGATTGCGCAGATTACCGCAAATTTTATTTCAACTCAATGGATGAAATCATTTTCTGCGTAAATCTGCGTTATCTGTGTGCCGTTAAATTCCGCTTGCGGAACTTAAATATAAAATCAGATCAATGTGAGAATGAATAACAATTGTGTTCTTACTCGTAAATCAGGTCCTCCGGGCTTATCTCAAATCCACATCTTTCCGGCGTGGTTGTTTACTCGCCAAAATCATGGATAAAGCTGACAACCATAAAAATTGCCAAAACAATCACTGACAAACAAAGCCCCCATCCAACCAGCAGAAGCGTTAGTGCCTCTTTGTTCACCACTTCAAACTCACCAAACTCCGACCAAACGGCCATTGAAAAATAGAGACCAACAAGCACCATCAGGCCGCCTAAAACTCCGTTTACCGCATTAAACTGAAATATAAATTGAAGGGCAAACAGAAGAATCGCCGTAGCAGAAATTACACTTGCCGCCAACGGGCGACCACCCCAAAGATAAAGCCCAAATACAATCATAAATGCAACACAAGCAACACGGCTGGCTAAATACTTTTTATCAAAGAGATTCAAACGCGAAGAAATAGAAAACGGTGTGTTCATTTTGTTTGATTTAGTTCTTTACAAACGCCGAATCAGGACGATTATTACCTAATCTTTTGAACAAAAAAAGGCTGTACAAAAAGTCAAGTTGTTTTAAAAGAAACTTACAACTTATAATCGACTTTCAGTTTACCCCTCCAAACCTCTCCGTCAGCTGACGGAAGGCTTAAAATCCTGGTGGTTACTTACAAATTGTAACATCAATCTAACACAAAAGAACTTTTGGGACGGCCCCTTCAATCTATACCTGACAAAACCTTCAATTCAAAACCGGCAAAATTATTTTTGATGCATGTTGTGCATCGTGATAAACTTTAATCTCACTTTTTACAAAATCCGATTCATCGCAATTATAAATGTCCACAAACTGCTGCGGGTTGCGATCCACCAACGGAAACCAACTGCTCTGAATTTGCACCATTATGCGATGCCCTTTTTGAAAACAGTGTGCGATATCGGGCAATTCAAACTTCACTTGCTCCACCAGCCCCGGCGTAAAAGCTTCGGGTTTTTCAAAACTTTTTCTGAACCGGCCCCTGAAAACCTCGCCACGCACCAGCATCTGGTATCCACTCATCGGGGAACCTTCCTCTGCGTTTTCGGGATACGCAAAATCATCCGGAAAAACATCGATGATTTTTACCACAAAATCAGCATCGGTGGTTGAAATGCTGGTCAGAATATCTGCCAGTACACTTCCGGTAACTGTTATATCTTCCGACAAAACATCAGTCTGAAAAACCAAAACATCGGGACGGCGGGCAGCAAACCGCTGGTCGTTCGACATGTACTCGCGGGTACGGCCCAGGTGAACATGCTCTTCGTAAGGTACCGGCTTGGCAGGATCGCTGGTATATGCAGTAAAATCTTCACCAGAGGTTGGCACCTCAAACGACAATTTGCCACCAGCCTGCAAATAAATGGCTTTGTCTGCTTTTTGAACAGGCGGCCATTGGTCGAATTTCGTCCATTTATTGGCGCCGGTTATAAATACATTTGCTTCTGCAATCTGAGAAACATCTCCTTTGCCTTTCAGAAAATAATTGAAAAACGGCACTTCGAAATTTACCTGGTAATACTCGCTGGTTTTCGCCTCAAACTGAACATTCCCATGACTTGCACCATCGCCGCATGCCCATTGCCCGTGATACCAGGGACCTTCCACAATTCTGTTAAATACTTTTCCCAGATTATTTTTCTCGGCAGCTTTGTAAGCGTTCCATGCTCCCCAGCAATCTTCGGCGTCAAACAAACCACCCACCCACAACATGGCAGGTTTCAGATCAAACGTTGCATTTCTGGCATCGCGGGCCTGCCACCATTCATCGTAAGTGGGGTGCTCCATCATCTCGCTCCAGAACGCAATGGTGTCACCGGTTAATTTTGTCAGGTTCTTCAAAGTGCCCTGCTCCAAATAAAACTTGTAGTTATCTTCTACAGGAAATCCTGCTGAAACCGGACCTTGCGTTGTTGGTTCGGGTCGTGGAGCTCCAAATCCCCAGCCCACTCCCGAAAAAAACGAAAAGGCATCCATCTGCAGAAATGCCCCATTGTGATGAAAATCGTCACCGATAAACCAGTTGGTAGTGGGCGCCTGCGGACTTACTGCTTTTATCGCCGGGTGATTACTTGCTGCCGCCATAATCGAGTAAAATCCCGGATAGGAAATACCCAAAACGCCGACTTTTCCGTTGTTATCGGGCAGATTCTTCACCAACCAATCCACGGTATCATAAGCATCGCTGGCTTCGTCAATTTCTTTTTCTTTTTTGTTGGCCTTAAAGGGACGAACATCCACAAATTCACCTTCGCTCATCCACCTGCCACGAACATCCTGTATTACGATGATGTATCCTTCTTTCAAATACGCCTTTTGATAGTTTTTCCAGATGCGGGCATATTTATCCGCACCGTAAGGCTTGCACGAGTAGGGCGTCCGGGTTATCAGAATCGGGTGTTTTTCATTCGAACTTTTGGGTATATAAACCGAAGTGAACAACTTTACCCCGTCGCGCATGGGAATGTAAACTTCCTGCTTGGTGTAATTATTTCTAAACCACGTTGAATCTTTGTCGTGCGCAAAAACCTGTATTCCGGCCAGAATCAGAAAAAGAAGAATAATTTTTTTCACTTGAATATATTTTAGATTAAATGTTCATTTTTAATACTTTACAAAAATCAGTTAGGTTGTCGAAATTTTCACTTTCATGCTCAAGGCAATACTCTTTTGTCCTTAACTGATC
>JBKDZK010000833.1:0-7540 GCA_047971205.1 Draconibacterium sp. | reverse complement strand
TTAAATACTTTTCGAGTTGTGTGGGGGAGAATTCTTCTGTTGTAAATAAATCAAGGTCAATACTTTTACAGTGTCCGATAAGCAGCGATAACGCTGTTCCCCCGGCCAATGCGAACTGCCCGAATACCGGGTCGGTCATTAATGTTTTTAATAGCTCATAAGTGCCTGCCTCGACTGTTTGCGCATATAACATTTCAGTTCCTCCTTTTTTAAATTAAAAGCAGCGCAAACAAAAGCAATGTCCCTGTCGGAAAGCAGCAGCACTTCATCCCGGATAATTTGTTTTACCCCTTCAAACCCTCCGTAAAGGGCAAACAGGGCATAGTAATCTTCATCCCAGCCCCTTTCAATTACACGCTCGACCACCAAAGCCCGCATGTACTGCCAGTCAAAGCCTTCAAGGTCGTATTCCCACAATAAACTGTGCCTGACCTTCGGCTGGTGTTCGATTTGTTCTTTCCAATCAGACCACATAACCTACCTGTTGTTTACAATTTCAAAAATAAGCATTAATAATTGAATTGCCGGGCGATAGGATAAAATGAAAATGCACTTGCTGTTTTCGTACCGCTATTTGCGAAACCCCTCCCGGTACCCTTCTTTCAACATTTTTTCAATATCGGAAGCCCGGTACAAGATCTTTCCGCCCAGTTTTATATAGGGGATTCGTCCTTCGTTGCGGTAGTCCTGTAAACTCCGGCGGCTGATTTTTAACTTTTCCGATAACTCTTCGTCGGTGTAAAAACTCTCCCCGTCCAGTTCCGGCTTCCGGGAGGCAAACAAATGCTCCATAATCCGGGAAAGACGTTCCAGTGAAAGGAAAAATGATTTTACCCTTTCATCGTTTTCCGGTGTAATTAACTGGTTGCCCATAATCCTGATTTTTTATTGTCCATACTTAAAACATTTCAGATCAAAACTGCTTCCCGTAAAAAGAGGCCAGCCTGCGTTTGTCCTCTACGACCGGGAGGATCTTTTCCACATCTTCGGGTTTGTAGTAAATTTTTTTACTGATCCGCGAAAAGGCAAGTGTCCCGTTGTCGCGGAGTGTTTGCAGTGTCCTTGGCGATATTTTCAGCAGCAGGCAAACATCCTGGTTGTCCAGCCACTGACCCATGTCGCGGGTACCATGCAGGCGGTAAAGTTGTTCCATCCGCTGTGCGAAATGCTCAAACTTAGAGAGCATTTTTTCAAATGTTTGTGCATCGATATTGACGATTTCCATGGCAATTATTTTTGTTAGTTTCTACTTTTTTACACGAATTAAAACAGAATAGAAGACACAGCAAAGGATTTGTAAGCAAGTGGTAACGTGTGTCTCCGATATGGTATAGATTGTCTGTACGGGTAGCTTTGTATATCTACTCAAACCACTGTTGTCAGTAAAATCACTTTCCCGGCAAGATGTGGTAAGTGCCTTCAATACAATCACACTTGTGGGCAAACACAGTACCGGATACCTGGTCGCTTTTATCCATCCGCTTGGGCAACACGGTGCAGTTTAAACCCCCGGTTGTGCCGATGAAACAGAAATACAGGGCAGTCTGGTTCAACTGAACCCGGTTTGGGCACAGCATTGATTATTCATCGTTTATTTACACCCGGTACAAGGTTCACGGTACAAGCCGGAACCATAATATTCACAATATAAATATCATATTCTATGGACAGTAAATACACTAAACAGAAGCGGGTGACGGAACAATCCATACAGGACTGGATGCCGACCGGATGGAAGGACAAAAGTACCGCTCCCGGCGAGGAAACCAAAGACAGGCTTCCAAGGGGATCTTCGCCGGAGAATGTTGAAGAAGGGCAAGCCCATACTGTGAGCGGGGATGCGCCGAAGGATAGCGGCAGCGAAGATACCGGGGACACTGTATCTGCAAATAACACACAGGATACGGTGCAAACAGGTATGCAAGAGCCCCTGCAAAAAACATCAAAACGAACTGGCTCAAAACAACGGAAAGAATCACTGGAGCAGTACCGGGAAACCTTCTTGCAGGTCCCGAAACTGGAAGACCGAAAACCGGTATTTGTAAGCCGGGAGGTACGGGACAGTCTCGACGAAATCGTCCGCAGGTTGGGAGGCCGCAGAATGAGTGTTTCGGGCTTTGTTGAAAACCTTGCCCGGCACCATTTGAAACTTTACCATGAAGATGTGGAGACCTGGAAAAAGCTGTAAAGCGAGTGGAGTAAGTCTGTATAGTGTGCTATGACTTATCCTTTTTAATGGAACAATACTGTTCTTTCGGGTAGCAAGTTTGTGTTTCGGTCTGACCGAAACCTTGCTCTGCGAGACAAAAACATCCCGCCGGTCTCACTAATTATTAAAAGCAAATTCAAGTGAAAACGATAAAAAACAGAAACACCAATGGCAGGCCAGCTAAGAAGCCTTCCGAAAAGATGGGCTATAAAATAACCGTAAAAATGGCTACCGAAGAATACTATTCGCTGAAAGCTAAAGCTGGTTTGACAGGGATTAACCGCAGCGAATTTATCCGTCAGTGCATCCGTTCTTCCGTGGTGAAACAGCGTCTTACCCCGGAACTGATGAGACACATCCGCCAGCTTTCCGGCATGGCCAATAATGTCAATCAAATTGCCCATACAGCGAATGCCGCCGGATATAACGAAGTCCATAACCATTGTCTTGTAATGAATGAACGCCTGGACAAAGTAATTAAACGAATAGAAGATGATAGCTAAAATTGTCCAGGGACGTGGTTTTAAGGGGGCAGTAAACTATATCCTGGATAAAAAGGATGCACGTTTGCTTTTTGCAGAAGGGGTACGATTAAAAGACAAAGCATCCGTGATTCAAAGTTTTATAACACAGAGCAAACTGAAACCTAAAATCTCAAAGCCGGTGGCACATATCTCACTGGATTTTTCAGCACAGGACAAAGGCCGGTTAACCGACAGATTGATGGTTGGTATTGCGCATGAGTACCTGGAGAAAATGGGCTATAAAAACACTCAATACATCATTGTCCAGCACCATGATACCGACCATCCGCACATCCACCTTGTGATAAATCGCATCGACAATGAAGGAAACCGGATTTCGGATAAAAACGAAAAGTTGCGTAATGCAAAGGTTTGTATGGAACTGACGAAAAAGTATGGCCTTTATATTGCTTTGGGGAAAGAGAATGTGAAAGAACACCGGCTCAAAGAACCGGATAAAACTAAATATGAGATATACCGGGTACTTCAAACCGTGATTCCTGAATGTCGAAACTGGAAAGAACTGGATGCAAAACTTCGGAAATCAGGAATTACCACCGAATTGCGAAAAAACGGGAGTACAGATAAAATCCAAGGAGTACGGTTTGGTAAGAATGGATATGAATTCAACGGCTCTAAAATTGACAGGGCTTTTAGCTATTCTAAAATCAATTACCATCTTCAACAAAATGACCGGTCAATGCGAATTCAACAAGTACCGGCACACCGAAACAATCAGGGCAATAATGAGGGGCTTTCTTTTGCAGTTGGAGCAACTGTTTCTTCTTTGGGAGGAATATTCGATTTACTGAATCCTTCATCCGGTTATGACGAAGACTATGCCGAATATTTAAGACAGGAAGCCCTGAAGAAAAAACGACGGAAGAAAGGACGCAGATTGTAAACACCAAAATCAATAACAATGGGTACAGGTAAAATGGATTCTTCGGCAGTTTATGTCCTGTTCGAAGAATTAAAACAAAAAATAGAGCGGTTAGTCAAAGACGGAGTTTCAGATAATCAAGCAAAATCCAACTTTGATACCGAAGAAATCGTCGTATTGATACACGAAATACGTGACCGAGTAAACCAAAGACGATTTTCTCCGGAGCAAATAAAGGAACTCCAAAATCTTCAGGCACAAGTTGCGGCCTATTCCCTTGGGAAAGTCAAAGACAGGATTGGTACTATATTGACTGAATTAAAAACCATAATTATTCCACTTAATGAAAAGATTGACCACTTGCAAACTTCAACAAACATGGTTATGCGCAAAGAACACGTTTTTATTGTGGATTTTAGAAGAAGTAAAAAGGCTGTCACCATCATTGCAATGGCTTTACTCATCTTACTTTCATGGGGTGGTAATATTTGGCAATTCAGGAATAACAATCGACTAAAAGATAATAATCTGAAATACAGATATATCAAAATGAAAGGAAAAGCAAATCCCCAAAATGTACTCAGGTTAGAAACAATCTTTACATACAGCAGAAATAAGGATAGTATTTCTGTTATCAGGAAACAGGTTGAAAGTTATGAACGATTGGTTAGGGAGCGAGCTGAAGAGATTGAAGAGGACT
This sequence comes from Draconibacterium sp., assembly GCA_047971205.1. Lineage (GTDB taxonomy): Bacteria > Bacteroidota > Bacteroidia > Bacteroidales > Prolixibacteraceae > Draconibacterium. The sequence goes on along the minus strand of JBKDZK010000833.1, from coordinate 3,224 downwards.
TACTCCAAAAAGGGAACAAAAAGAAAGTTAAATGAAAGATCCTTTGTGAATTATCCATGCTCTCGATTACTTGTTTTTGTTACATTTGTGATTAAAGCCTTAAATCACATGAAAACAAAAAGATCCAGCTTAATCTTCATAAGTCTCCTGTTTCTTATTATTTCCTGTCAACAACAGTCAGTAAAAGTAGAGCCAATACTAAAAGAAGCAGAAAAACGGGTAGAACAACATCCTGACAGTACCCTGTTTTGGTTGAAAGAAATCCCGAACCCTCAGTCCCTGAAAAAATCTTTGTACTACGAATATTTTCTTATACAAATACAAGCCAAGGACAAGAGTTACCGGGATATTACTTCGGATACGTTAATTTTTGACGTTCAAAAATTTTACGAGAGTAAGAATGATGCAGAAAGAGCGGTACTTGCCTTGTTTTATTGTGGAAGGGTAAGGCAGGAACAAGGAAAATATGAAGAAGCCCTAGAAATCTATTTAGATGCTGGAGAATATTTGAATCAAAGTCGTAATGATAATTTGAAAGGATTGGTGCAAAGTGCAATTGGGAGTATTTATTACAAACAATTTTTAAAAGATAAAGCAATAAATCATTATAAACTTGCCATAGACTATTTTCATCAAGCTGGCAATTATAATAATGAAATAAGTGCAAGCAATTTGATTGGAAACTGTTTACTAATAAAGGAAAAAACAGATAGCGCTTTTATTTATTATAATCATGCACTTGTTTTGGCGGACAGTATTAAGATTAATCAAGAGCAAACAGCAGCAAGACAGGGTTTAGGCGTGGCATACAGGGAACTTGGAAATTATGAGCAGGCAATTTATTTTTTCAGAGAAGCTATGGCTTTCTCTCCCGATTCCTTAAACAATGCAAAGCTGGCTGCCAACCTTGCCCGTGTTTATGAGATGCAGGGTAAAAACGATTCGGCTGTTTATTATTTACAAAAGGCCTTGGCCCATCTTCCCGGAGAGCAACACCGTGATCTTATTGCCAATATATATGCTACCTGGTCAGCAATAGCCGAAAAAGATAACAATTACAAAGAAGCACTTGATAAGTATAAGCTTTACAACAAATATTTGGCACAAATTATTAGCGACAACAAGAACGATGCAATTATAGAGATTGAAGCAAAATATGACTTTCAACTCATTGAAAATAAGAATAAACAGTTTCTTGTAGAGCGACAACGGATTTTGATTTATTTTTTGGGGCTGCTGCTGCTTTGTGTTTTGTTTATCCTTTGGGTTTTACGGAGGGCAGAAATGCGCAGGAAGGAATTAACAGAGGCAGAACACAAAATTGCCCAAATGCAGAAAATGGTTAGCAGGTACAACGAAAAAGAAAACTCTTTCAGAAATGTATTAATACACCATTTCGAGATATTAAAAAAGACTGCCTTATTGAAAAGCTATATTAATGAAAATGAAAGAAAGAATGGGAAACAATGGCTCCGTAAGTTTAACGAAGTGGTTTATGGAGAAAAGGACTTGAACTGGGATTTATTATACGAAGCGCTTAACAACGCCGACAATGGTATTTTGGAACAACTTAGAAAGCGCTTAACTCAACTTGATAATTCTGAATTCCGTATTTGTTGTTTGCTCTATGTTGGTTTTAACAATACAGAAATAGCGCTTATTCTAAATTACCGGTTAAATACTGTTGAAGTAAAAAAGAGCACTATTCGAAAAAAACTTGGAATAGAAAGCCGTGGAAATATTCGTGATTCTTTAAATAAAATAGCTCAGGTTCGCTAAAAATCCTTTTTCAAATCCTGCTTGGTTACAACAAAATACTTTATTAGAACCAATTCTGAATATGCGTAACAATAACATTGTGTTACCATTACGGATTTTATGTTTTAAAAAAAAACTTTATTGGGCTTATTTCCATTTGCATGGGATTTTTTTCTCCGGTAAGTTTACGCTAAACAAGACAACCTTTAAATCATGAAAAAATTACCCATTATTTTACTCGTTTTAGTTATATTATTATTTCCAGGGATTAGTCAATCTTTTAACTTAAATCTTCTCAACCAAGGTGATGTCCAAAAAGAAATCGATCTGCAAGGTTCTTTAAGCGAAATATCAATCAGGTCAGTATTACCAGACCCAATTTATGCAACCATTAGTTCGGCGAGTCTGAATGTTGACTTTTTATACAACATAGGAAATATTGATGTTGAAATTTATTCCGGTTCTGGGGCTGTTGTTTATTCCGATAGTGTAAACACACAAATACAAGAACAGCTATCAATTGATGTTACGGGATGGGATAGTGACTTCTATGAAATTCGCTTTGTAGGCTCAGCAGGGCAGTATATGTATGGAACTTTTATTATTGAATAAATAACTAAAACTATTGTTCTCTTTTATTGAAGTTGTCAAAAGTTGAATGTAATATTATGTTATTAAATAGAACAATTCGTTTTTTTGATTCTCCCTAAGGCTGAATCAATTGAAAAAAAAGTATCACAATTTAAAACAACAACAAACAGCACTATTTCAGATAATTATAGTCATTTTTAGCCTTTATCTTTAAACAAGTTTAGTTTTTGTTTTAAAGATTAAAAATTATTTTAAATGAATAAACTAATATTTATTTCTCTATTAATGTATTGTCTTTCATCTTTCGGGCAAACCAAATATGAAAATAGAGTTATAGACATTAATTCTGAAGGAGTAAGTGGGGCAGTAGTTGCCTTGACAAATCTTAATCAACAAATTTTTAGTCAGGTAGTAACGGATGATAATGGTCATTTCGAGATTGAAATCCCTACCAATGTAGAAATGGATTCATTACAAATGCTTATTTCTCATTTAGCTTATAAAACTAAAAAATGCATTTTGACTAATATAATATGTGATTCTGTCATCATTCTTGAGATTAATTCAAATCAAATTGATGGTATATTGATTTTGGGAAAGAAACCACTCTACACAATTGAGAAAGGAAAGACAGTTGTTGATATATCTGAGGTCAAATTTCAAGCGTCAGATAAATTTACTGATGTATTGTCAAAAATACCTCTTGTGGACGCAAGCTCTGATGAAAACATTAAATATGAGAATAAAACAGCTCTTGTATTTATCGATGGTGTAGAACAGAAAGCCACAGGTAAAGCATTAACTGCAACCTTAAAAAGCATTCCGGCAGATCAAATTGATAAAATAATTTTGTCAGGAAATACTTTAGGAAAATA
>JBKDZK010000832.1:0-3616 GCA_047971205.1 Draconibacterium sp. | reverse complement strand
AAGCTTCTTATTTTACCTCGTTGGTCATCGAGTACGGATAGCTTTCCGGATTCGCTCCCCGCTCTTTATTGGGGGTGTTTGACATGGAGAAAGTCATCTCACCACCGTTCTGTATGGTGGCGTGTTTCAGGTAATTCTTCGTGTAGTTTTCGCCGTTTACGGTGGCTGCATCCACATAAATATTTTCCTTTGAGTTGTTGGGCGCATTGATCACAAAGGTGTTCCCGTTCTCAAGCTGCAGGGTAACTTTATTGAACAAGGGCGCTCCCAGCACATATTCATCGGTTCCGGGGCAAACCGGATAAAAACCCATGGAGCTGAAAACATACCAGGCAGATGTTTGTCCGTTGTCTTCGTCACCACAATAGCCGTCGGCCTGGTACGAATACAACTTATCGAGTACGTCGCGCACATGGTATTGCGCTTTCCAGGGCTGGCTGGAATAATTGTAGAGGTAAATCATGTGCTGGATCGGTTGGTTTCCGTGTGCATAATTACCCATTCCGGCAATCTGCATTTCACGTATTTCGTGAATAGGAAAGCCATAGTACGAATCGTCGAAAATGGGCGGAACCACAAAAATCGAGTCGAGCATAGCCACAAAACCATCGTTTCCTCCCATGAGTTGTTTCAGCCCTTCCACATCCTGGAAAACGCTCCAGGTATAATGCCAGCTGTTTCCTTCGGTAAAGGCGTCGCCCCATTTGTAGGGGCTGAACGGAGTCTGGAAAGTTCCGTCTTCGTTTTTACCACGCATCAGTTTGGTTTCCGGGTCAAATACATTGCAAAAGTTGCGGGCCCGTTTCTCAAACAAATCAATTTCTTCCTGCGGACGCTCCAGTGCCTGGGCCAGTTTCCAGATACAGTAGTCGGCGTAGGCATATTCCAGCGTACGGGCTGTATTTTCGTTGATTCCCACGTTGTAGGGAATGTAACCCAGTTTGTTGTAGTAATCGGCCCCGTATCTGCCCACCGAGGTAATGTCTTCCATCCAGTTTTCGGTGTTTTTCAGAATGGCCTGGTACAAGGTTTCAATGTCGTAACCGCGGATTCCTTTTAAGTATGAATCGGCAATTAGCGAGGCCGAATTGGAACCGATCATACAGCCACGGTGCCCGGGGCTTGCCCACTCAGGCAACCAGCCACTTTCTTTGTAGGTGTTTACCAGTCCTTCCATTATCTGGGCGTTCAACTCCGGGTACATCAGCGTAAAAAACGGGAATACTGCCCGGAAAGTGTCCCAAAAGCCGTTGTCGGTATACATATAGCCGGGGAGCACCTCGCCGTTGTATGGGCTGTAGTGAACCACTTTGTTGTCCTGGTCGTACTCGTAAAAACTACGCGGGAACAACAACACGCGGTAAAGGGTGGAGTAGAAAGTTTTTTGCTGTGCTTCATTGCCTCCTTCTACTTTTATTCTCGACAGTTCTTTTTCCCAAATAGCTGCACCTTCATTTTTTACCTGCTCCAGGGTTTTATCGCCAATCTCGCGGGTCAGGTTCAATTCTGCCTGTTCCTGAGAAATAAAAGAAGAGGCGATTTTTACGTTCACTTTTTCTCCCTTTTTTGTTTTAAAACCTACAATGCCGCCCACGTGAAAGCTTTTGGCTTCGTTGCTGTCCTGAAGGTTTTCGTCTTTCCAGGTTTTTACTTCCTCAAAATCTTTGTCGAGTACGGCCACAAAGTAGTTTTTGAAATTGGACGGAACGCCACCGCTGTTGTTCTGGCAGTAACCGATAATTTTTCTTTCCTCGGGGATGATCTTTACCATCGATCCGCCGTTGAAGGCATCCAGAATAATGTACGAATGATCGTTCTCTGGAAAAGTAAAGCGGAAAGAAACCGCACGGTCGGTAGGAGAGAACTCGGTGGTTACATGGTAATCGGCCAGGTAAACGTTGTAGTAATGAGGGCGTGCCACTTCGGCTTTGTGTGAAAACCAGGAAGCGCGCTCGTCTTCATTCCATTTCAGATCGCCGGTTATGGGCATTAACGAAAAAGCTGCGTAATCATTGATCCACGGACTTGGCTGATGGGTTTGTTTAAACCCACGGATTTTATAGGCATCGTAGCCGTAGCACCATCCATCGCCCATTTTTCCGGTTTGGGACGTCCAGAAATTCATACCCCAGGGGCGTGCAATAGCCGGGTAGGTGTTCCCGTTGGAGAGTTTAAACTCCGAATCGGTACCCATCAAGGGGTTTACAAGATCAACCAAACTCGCATTAGCATTGTTTTGAGAATGGTTCTTAGTCTCAGATTTGGTGCAGCCCAGAAAAAGGGCCAGCATAAAAATAAAAATTGAAAATTTCATCTTATAAATCGAATGTCAGTTTAAGTATTGAGGCAAATGTAAAACTTATGTCCTGATTTCCGTGATTGAACTTGTCTATAATCCAATTTTTGACTTGCTGTTCATATATCATTTTGTTCAATATTATTTTGAAAGAAAGGTTTTTGTGTGAGGTCTTAGGGGGATGGTAATTTTAAAAAAAAGTGAGTTTGAAGGTTTCATGTTTGGTCGTTAATAAAGGCTATAAAAAGAAATTTCCTTCCCGGAAAACCGGGAAGGAAAAACCTTAATGTATGAATTAGTTGGTTTGGGTCCTCAATTTAAGAGGTAAAATCCGTTCAAGTCTATTCCTTTTCGAAACGGATATTCGCAAAATAATAAACCACATCAGGCGACGGGTTAACGCCGGGTTCTCCTCCGATATTCAGAATGATTACCCTGTTGTGCTTATCCAAAGCCTGCGACATGTCTATCGTAATGTCAGTCCATTTTTGTAACTGAGTATCGTCAATGTAAAATTTATCCAGCGCCCAGTATTGTTGTCCATAGCTTGAGTTGGAGCCAAAAGACCACATTCTGTTCATGACGCGCGGCCACAGACGTTGAAACTCTTTATTGTCGCCGGTAAATACACTTTTGGCAGGTGCATAAACTCTAAATTTCAAATACCGGTAATCCGCAACATTGAACTCATATTCCTTGGGTAGAGCAAATACCTCCGAGCACGGTTACTGTTGCATAAATTTCTTTTCTAAAAATAACGGGTACTTCGTTGGCAAAAATATCGCGGATAACCCCGCCAAACGACCCGGTGATAGTGCCAAGTATAATACAGCTTGCATTGTTAAAGCCGTGTTGCAGGGCAATTTCAACCCCAGCAATGGTAAAAAGCTCTAATCCGGCGCTATCAAAAAGCATAATGGTTTTTCGCAGGTACGACAATTTTTTGCGAAAGAGGATGGCAAAGATGGTACCTGCTAAAATCACATACAGGTAGGTGGGCTCCACCAGCCAAAAGGCAGTGCGTTTTTCAATCAGCATATCGCGGATAGTGCCTCCTCCTACAGATGTAACAAAAGCCAGGATTAGTATGCCAAAAGGGTCGAGTTTCTTTTTCATGGCAGTTAGCGACCCCGAAATGGCAAAGGCAAAGGTACCGGCAATGTTTATATATTGAAGCAGCGTTTCCATAATCTCAATTCGTTTTTCACTTGAATATATTTTAGATTAAATGTTCATTTTTAATACTTTACAAAAATCAGTTAGGTTGTCGAAATTTTCACTTTCATGCTCAAGGCAATACTCTTTTGTCCTTAACTGATC
>JBKDZK010000831.1:0-12232 GCA_047971205.1 Draconibacterium sp. | reverse complement strand
GGTATTTGGCCCGGGCGAAATCCAGAACCGCGGATTTAGCTCTGCGCAGGGAATGGCCGGAGCAGGCATTGCACTGAAATCCGGAAATTATATAAACAACCTGAATCCGGCTTCCTATACCGGGATTGACAGTTTGCGTATTGTTTCAGAATTTGGCGTTGCCGGAAAGTCGTACCTGCTCCGTTCGGACAAAGAAACCCAGAATGGCTTTACCGGAAACCTGAGCCATGTGGGAATGGGGTTTAAATACACGCGCTGGTTGGCCGGGTCGTTTGGCGTAGTGCCTTTTTCAACCGTCAATTATTCCATTGTAAAAAGTAGTTACATGGAAGGCATTGATCAATCCTATACATCTGAATATACCGGAAGTGGCGGTATTTCTCAGTTTTACTTTGGGAATGCAGTAAAGCTTGGACGAAATCTTTCGGCAGGCATGAATTTTTCTTACATGTTTGGATCGCTGATACAGGAGGAGAGTATTTACGCATCGGGCTACGTGCCCAATATGCAGGTGATGCGTTACGATTACCTGCGAAGCCTGTATTTCGACTTTGGGGCGCAGTATTCTTTCCGGAAAAACAAAAAGGAATATTCGCTGGGAATGACTTTTGCCCCGGAGCAGAATTTGCGGTCAAAGCATGTAATTCTGGTTTACGACAATTCTTTCGATCAGGTGGGAGGCGATGAATACAATACCGAATATTTAACGGTTCCGAATATCCTGGGAGTTGGTTTTGGCTTGGTAAATAACAGAAAATATAAGATTGCCCTCGATTATAATTTTCCAAACTGGTCGGCTGTTACTTATCCTGTTCAGGACAATGCGTTTGTTGACCTTCACCGTTTTGTGGCCGGAGCTGAGTTTCATCCCTGGCAGTACAGCGTTTTAAATGCGGCATTCAAAAACTGGACTTACAGATTCGAGGTAAATTATCAGCGGTCGTATCTCAATTTGGGCGAATCAACGATTAATGATAAAAGTTTTACTGCCGGAGTGGGAATTCCGCTGCCCGGGAAGATCTCGGATGTTAATATATCGGTTACAGGCGGGATTAACGGCACTACCTCGAAAAACCTGGTGCAGGAAAAATACCTGATTTTCAACATCGGGTTCAACCTCAACGAGATCGCATTTATGCGCAGGAAAATTGATTAAAGAAAAAGTGGTCAGTATTCAGTTGCAATGTGCAGTGTTCAGGTGCGGTTTTCAGGGGTGCTGAAATTTGAGTCCTTCAATGTAAAGAATCTGGTCGAGTTTTACCATGAGGGTTTGGTAGTCGGTTTTTACCAGGATCGAATCGTTCAGTTGCAGGGCGCTGTCTGGTGGCGTTGCTATGGAAATCTGTCGTTTCAGGTTGTTCGAGTAAGTTTCAAAAACCTTGTTGGCAGTTCTCAGGAAGCGTTCAAAGTAAACCGGCTTTAACAAAAAATCCTGCGCATTAATATTGAATGCTTCCACGGCAATTTCCGGCTTCGATGAGAATAATACAATCATCGGTTTGTTTTCGATGCTGTTTACAAAGTCGATTCCTGAAACTTTGGGGAGTTCATTGTCGAGAAACAACACATCAATTTTTCGTGTCTGAAGAATTTCGTAGGCATCAAACACCGAGGTGCAATACGATACAAGGGTAAAGTAGGGAATCGTTTGTATATACTCCTGCAACTGGTTTCCGTTATGAGGTTTTTCTAGTAGTAGGCAATTCATTGCAATATTGTTTTCTGCTGGTTTTCTGACTTTAGGGAGCTGGTCCGAAAAGCGTTTTGAAGATTATTACAGCTGAAACCTGATTTCACCTACCGGGAAATGTCAAAAAAATAACATCCTTCGTCAAAATATGCTGTAATTATGTTACGTTTAGCTCATAAGTAATTTGATTGTTAATGAATTGTCATTCATCGTCAGGTGGATTCATAAATTTCAAAAAAGTATAATATGGCACAAACAAAATGGTGTTGCCGGATTTTCCCGGTAGTGGTGATCCTTCTCTCGGCGGTACTTGCAACCGTAATCTGGTATGTTGAAGAAGGATTGTATAGTTTTGCGTTTCTGATCGACAAGAACGAGGTTTTTAATTTCCTCGGAACCGTGTTGTTTATTGCCATTCTTCCCATCGGAATTTTCTACTGGCTGAACGACAACGAAAAGTATCGCCAACGGGCTCGTCCGCTGGCAATGCTCGGATTTCTGCCTGCATTGGCCTTTGTGGTTTTTCGGTTGGTGATGCAAAAGTTTAGTTGGCTTGTTGTAATTCTGGCTTCTGGTTTTTAAGCTTTCGTATTTAGTTACTTCGACTCGAATTTTCTTCCGGCGCGAGTGCAATTTCCTGTGTTTTCCTCATTGCATGGTTGATAAGTCGACTGTGAAAACTGATTTTCGGGCAAAAAAAATTCTATCTTTCCGCAACAAAACTTAGCTATGTCTAGATTCCCGTTTTATCAACAGTTTGATGCGATGGATTGCGGCCCTACCTGCCTGCGCATGGTGGCCAAATATTACGGGAAACATTTTTCTACCGAATCACTCCGCGAAAAATCATACATCTCCCGGGAAGGCGTTTCGCTTTTGGGAATCAGCGATGCCGCCGAATCCATCGGGATGCGATCGATGGGCGTAAAGATCACTTTCGAACAGCTGAAAAAAGAGGCACCGCTGCCTTGCATTGTCCATTGGGGGCAAGGACACTTTGTGGTGGTGTATAAAATGGCGAAAGGGAAAGTGTACGTGGCGAACCCCGCGTTTGGGCGTTTGGAATATTCCGAAAAAGAATTTTGCGAGAAATGGCTTTCGACGGTTACCGGTGGTGAGGAAAAGGGTGTTTGTTTGCTGTTGCAACCTACGCCTGAGTTTTACCAGGAACCGGAAGAGAAAGTCAGCCGAACCGGTTTTCGTTTTGTGTTGAATTACCTGAAACCTTACCGCAAACTGGTGATTCAACTTGTCCTGGGATTTTTTTTGGGGAGCCTGATACAGTTGGTGCTACCCTTCCTTACTCAAAGTGTGGTCGATATTGGTATCAATAACCAGGACATTGGTTTTATCTACCTTGTTTTACTGGCACAACTGGTGCTGTTTATCAGCCGGATGTCGGTGGAATTTATCCGTTCCTGGATTTTGCTGCACATCAGCACCCGAATCAACATTTCCATTATATCCGACTTTTTGATTAAGCTGATGAAGTTGCCGCTTGGTTTTTTCGATTCGAAAATGATCGGCGACCTATTGCAGCGCATCGAAGACCACGACCGCATTGAGCGCTTTTTAACTGCGCAGTCGATTGGTGTTTTGTTCTCGGTTTTTAGCCTCGTGGTTTTTGCCATTGTACTGGCCATTTACAGTTGGAAAATCTTTTTTATTTTCCTGATCGGTTCCGTCCTGTATTTTGTGTGGATCTACCTTTTTATGAAACGCCGGCGCGAACTCGATTACAAGCGTTTTAACAAGCTCTCGGAAAACCAGAGCAAGCTGATCCAGATTATCAACGGCATGCAGGAGATTAAGCTGAACAACTACGAAAAAGAAAAACGCTGGGAGTGGGAGCGGGTGCAGGCCGGTCTTTTTAAAGTGAGCGTAAAAAGTCTGGCACTTCAGCAATACCAGGACGCAGGTTCGGTGTTTATCAACGAAACAAAAAACATCCTGATCATCATTATTTCGGCAACGGCTGTGGTGAACGGGGAGCTGACCCTCGGTATGATGCTGGCTATACAATATATAATAGGACAGCTAAATACTCCGTTGCGGCAATTGATTCAGTTTATGCACAATGCACAGGATGCCAAGATCAGTTTGGAGCGGCTGGCCGAGATTCATGATAAAAAGGACGAAAGCGAAGCGGGAGCCAGTTATGTTAAGACCTTGCCTGAAAATAAGGGCATCAGTATTTCTGATCTTGTGTTTCAGTATGAAGGACCGCGTTCACCTAAAGTGTTGAACAATGTTAACCTTGACATTCCCGCGAAAAAGACAACAGCGATCGTGGGTACCAGTGGAAGCGGAAAGACTACACTGATAAAATTATTACTGGGCTTTTACCCTCCGGTGGAAGGCGATATTAAAATTGGCGGAACCCGATTGGCTAATTTCTCCCCCAAAATGTGGCGTGACAGTTGCGGCGTGGTGATGCAGGACGGCTTTATTTTCTCCGACAGCATTGCCAGGAATATAGTGGTGAACGACGAAAACGTTGATCACGAACGATTGCTGGATGCGGTGAAAATGGCTAACATTCAGGATTATATCGAATCGCTGCCGTTGAGCTACAATACCAAAATAGGGCAGGAAGGAGTGGGACTGAGCCAGGGACAAAAGCAACGTATCCTGATAGCACGAGCCATCTATAAATCGCCGGAATACCTGTTTTTTGATGAGGCCACCAATGCGTTGGATGCCAACAACGAAAAGCTGATCATGGAGAACATGGAGAAAGTTTCGGCGGGTAAAACGGTTGTTGTGGTAGCGCATCGCTTAAGTACGGTAAAAAATGCCGATCAGATTATTGTCCTCGAAAAAGGCGAAATTGTGGAGCGCGGAACGCACGAAGAGTTAATTGGGAAAAAAGGAAAATATTTTGAGTTGGTAAGAAATCAATTGGAATTAGGGAATTAAAGCCCCATCCCGGCCTTCCCCTAAGGGGAAGGTGGAGGAAAAATAAGAAATGGAAGAAAAGTCAAAATATAGGAATGAATCAAAAAGTTCCCCCTCTAGGGGAAATGTCCCGAGTACTCGGGACAAAGGGGGCCTGGAAATCCGTTCCGGCGAAGTGCAGGAAATACTCGGAGGAGTTCCATCCCGTTTGGTGAGGTACGGGATCCTTGTGTTTATTGCGATTTTTTCGCTGATCATCATTTTCAGTTTTGTATTTCATTATCCCGATATATTGCGGTCGAACATTGTAGTTACCACCGAAAATCCACCTGCAACTTTGGTGGCCAGGGCAACCGGAAAAATCGACCAGCTTTTTGTGAGCGATAAGGAAAAAGTGGAAGCCGGGGATATCATTGCATTGATCGAGAATCCTGCTAACTACATCGATGTGCTTCAGTTGCAGCAACTGATTAACGACCTGCAGCCGGCCTTTGATACCTTGAATTTTATTCCGGCCATTCATTTGAGTAAAACATTGCAACTTGGGCCGATTCAGGAATATTATTCACAGTTTATTACCCGTTTTCAGGAGTTAAAGGAATTTAGCGAACGCAATTACTACATGCTGAAGGAGGAATCGTACCTCGAACAGGCTAAAAATGCGCGCATTTTGTACGACCGGATGTGGGAACGAAAACAGGCGGTGGATAAAGAATATCAGCTCAAATTGCGCAACTTCGAGCGGCAAAAGAAACTGGTTGCCGGTGAGGTAATTGCTACGACCGATTTTGAAAAGGCCGAGTCGGAAATGTTGTCGAAAAAATCAGAGTTGGATGAGATCCGTTCCGATTTGGCTCAGCAGCAGATCGATATTGGTGTACTCGATCAGAAGGTTATCGAGAATGAAAAGGAATTCAGGGATTTTAAAATTCAGTATGAGTCGGCTTTGCTGGAAGCTTTTAATAATACCAAAAGTGCGGTTAGCGATTGGTTTTTGACCTATCTGATACGAACACCGATTAAAGGGACTGTTTCGTTCAATAAATTTTATGCGCAGAACCAGAACATCAATGCGGGCGACCGGGCTTTTACCATTGTTCCCGATGACCTCGGGAAGGTAATCGGTAAACTGGAACTGCCGGTGCGTGGTTCGGGTAAGGTACAAGAAGGCCTCAATGTAAATGTTAAATTCGATAACTATCCGTACATGGAGTTTGGACTGGTGCGCGGAACCGTGAAAAGCGTTTCACTGGTACCCGAAGATAATTTTTACATGGTGGAGGTGGAGTTTCCGCGGGGGCTGGTTACAAACTACGACCGGGACCTTCAGATGCAAAATCAACTTACCGGAGAAGCCGAAGTAATTACCGAAGACCTGCGTTTAATTCAGCGCTTTTTTAATCCTTTGAAAGCCCTTTGGAACGAGCGGGTGAAGTAGTTCCGAGTTCAAAGTTTAAGGGAATTTTGTTTTTTCTTTATGCGAATAAGTGCATCTCCATTCAACAATTAATCATTTATCTCATTCGCAAACCGTCTGAACGTATTCTGAAAACTATCGAGGAGCTTTTGTATAATAATGTACTTCAGTCAGTTTCGATATTTAACTATTTACTGTAGAAAGTCATAGGTATAAACTGTTGATTATCTATATTTTTAGCCCTGTTAAATTAGTCTTGAATATTTATCCTGATTTGTATGAAATCGATATTGATTATTTTCGTGACGCTGATAGTCCTGGCAGGCTGTAGCACAAATAAAACAAAAGAAATGTCTGAACAAGAAATGATTGTGCCCGAAAGCGCGATTAGCGGCGCCATGGAGAAAATTGTTGAAAAGTTTCCGGAGGCCGACCGGCAAAACGTGGAAAAAGGAATTCGTCATGTGGCGTCGCTGTGGCGTGCGACCGATGGCACTGCGGATGAGTTTGTTGCGTTTTGCACCGACAACTATTTGGGTGACGATAGCGAAAAGCAAGCCGTTTTTGTTAAAATGTCCGACTATTTCGAATCGCTTTTCGGTCATTTCAATAAAATAACCCTGGACCTGCGCAAGAATGTCGATTTGCAAACCGGCGAACTTTTTCCGGTCGATCATATGTTTGCGGCGTACAGTCCCAGTGCCCATTTGAACAACGATTTTTACGAGAATAAAATAGCCTTCCTTGTTGCGCTGAACTTCCCGTTTTATTCAACGGAAGAAAAAAACGAACGAAGCAAAGAGTGGTCTGACCTGGAATGGGGCTACGCCCGTATGGGGGATATTTTTAGTTCGAGGGCTCCATCCGAACTCGTCCAAAACAGCTCGAAAGTTTCGGCCGAATCAGAAGCTTACATTGCTGAGTACAACATTTATATGGGGCACCTGCTGGGGAAGAATGGCGAAACGCTTTTCCCCGATGATATGGTGCTGCTGAGCCACTGGAACCTGCGCGACGAAATCAAGGCTAACTATGGCAATCGGGAGAACGGGCTTGAAAAGCAGGCTCTGATTTACCAGGTTATGCAACGTATCGTTGACCAGTCGATCCCGGAGAAAGTGATTAACTCGGGAGAGTTTAACTGGGACCCGTCTGAAAATAAAATTTACAAAAATGATGAGGCTACAGACGCAACACCCGAACCCGACGAGCGCTACCAGCAAATCATTAATAATTTCAGGGCGATGAAAGCCTTTGATGCCTATAACCCAATGTTGAATACGGCTATTAAGCGGGCCTTTTCGGGAGGGATGCAAATTCCGCAGGAAGAAGTGGAGGCGCTTTTCCGTGAGTTTCTTGGTTCACCGCAGTTGAAAGATGTAGGTACAATCATAAAAAGCAGACTGGGGCGTGACTTGCAGCCGTGGGATATCTGGTACGACGGTTTTAAATCGCGCAGTTCCATTTCCGAAGAGAAACTGAATGCGATTACGCGCTCGAAATACCCGGATGCCCGGGCGCTCGAAAACGATTTTGGTAGCATGCTGCAAAAACTGGGTTTCGAAAAAGACAAAGCCGAATTCATCGCTTCAAAAATTACGGCCGATCCGGCCCGTGGTTCGGGGCATGCCTGGGGAGCTTCCATGAAGGAAGAAAAAGCCCACCTGCGTACCCGCATCCCCGGAAATGGCATGGATTACAAAGGGTACAATATTGCCGTTCACGAATTTGGTCACAATGTGGAGCAAACCATTTCTTTGCACGAAGTTCCGTATTACATGATGAACGGTGTTCCCAACACTGCGTTTACTGAAGCACTGGCATTTGTTTTTCAGCAAAGAGATCTCCAGTTGCTGGATATCGAAGACAAGAATCCGGACAAAGAGTACCTGGAAACGCTCGATATTTTCTGGTCGGTATATGAAATTATGGGCGTTTCGCTGGTTGATATGCAAGTGTGGAAATGGATGTACGAGCATCCTGAATGTACGGCTACAGAGCTGAAAAATGCTACGCTGGAGATCAGTAAAACAGTATGGAACGAATATTTTGCACCGGTGTTTGGAATGAAAGACCAAACCATTCTGGCTATTTATTCGCACATGATCAATTCGCCGATGTACCTGCCGAACTATGCATTTGGCCATTTGATTCACTTCCAGCTCGAAGAGCATTTTAAGTCGCACCCGTTTGCTGCTGAAGTGGAACGGATTTTTGCACTGGGGCAGCTGACCCCGGCCGAGTGGATGAGAAAGGCGGTAGGCACGCCTCTTTCCAACGAGCCAATTCTTACTGCTGCCACCGAAGCAATTGAACACCTGCAGTAATTCATTATCTGTCTTAACATCGATTCAACGCCCTTTAGGAATGACAAACGTTTTGCCTGAAGGGCGTTGATGTATGAAGAGGGTGATTATTTATTGGCTTGAATCCTGGAAAATCTGACATCATCATTCGTTCATCCCCAGTCGTCATTGATTCTTGCAACTTCCATCTTCCAACTCCCCGCTTCAGGCTTTCGCCTTCCCGCTTCAATCTTCTCTCCCTCAATCGCTTTCAATCTTAATTTTTTCAAAAAAAGCTGAAAATGTATTGCAGATAAATTAAAATGCGTACTTTTGCGAGCCGTTTTTGGGGAATACTATGCATTTCCCACTAGAAGCAATTGATAATTAAGGATTTTTGCATACTTTTGCAGTCCGTTTTGCGAATTGATTATTAACTATATAAAAAACAGGTATTTATGCCAACTATTCAACAGTTAGTTAGAAAAGGAAGACAAAGCAAGGTTGAGACAAGCAAGTCTCCGGCCCTGGATTCATGCCCACAACGTCGTGGTGTATGTGTGCGTGTTTATACCACCACTCCTAAAAAACCTAACTCGGCGATGCGTAAAGTTGCCAGGGTAAGGTTAACTAATGGTAAAGAGGTGAATGCTTACATTCCTGGAGAAGGACACAACCTGCAGGAGCACTCAATTGTGCTGGTTCGTGGAGGTAGGGTGAAAGACCTTCCGGGGGTACGGTACCACTTAATCCGTGGTGCACTCGATACCGCTGGTGTTGAAGGACGTACGCAACGTCGTTCGAAATACGGTGCCAAGAGACCGAAAGACAAGAAGTAAGAAAAAAGTAATTAACACTGTTATTTATTAGTGGTTTGGTTGAGTAAGGAAATCTCTCTAATGTCTTCCGGAGATGAACTGAAGACCGCCTACGGGCAACCAATTTAGATAACACTAAAAGAAGTTTTAAAATGAGAAAAGCAAAACCAAAGAAGAGACATTTATTGCCGGATCCAAAATTTAATGATGTTTTGGTAACCCGGTTTGTCAACGACCTGATGGTGGACGGAAAGAAGTCGACTGCATACACTATTTTCTATGATACAATGAGTATGATCGAGAAACGTATGAAAGACTCTGAAGTTGCCCCACTTGATGTTTGGAAAAAAGCATTGGAGAATATTACTCCGGCTGTTGAGGTTAAAAGCCGCCGTGTTGGTGGTGCTACTTTCCAGGTTCCGATGGAAATCCGTGCGGAAAGAAAAACTTCAATCAGTATCAAGAATATGATATTATTTGCCCGGAAACGTTCAGGCAAATCAATGGCCGATAAGTTGTCAGCTGAAATTATTGCTGCTTTCAACGAAGAGGGTGGAGCTTACAAAAAGAAAGAAGACACCCACAGAATGGCTGAAGCAAACCGTGCATTCGCGCATTTCAGATTCTAGTTTAGAGAAATAATATAGTTTGGTAAAATTTGATTAGAAAATTGGTTTAAAAATGGCTAAACAAGATCTGAAATATACAAGGAATATCGGTATCATGGCGCACATCGACGCCGGAAAAACAACCGTTTCAGAAAGGATTCTTTTCTATACTGGTTTGACTCACCGTTTGGGGGAAACTCACGATGGTTCAGCAACCATGGACTGGATGGAGCAAGAGCAGGAGAGAGGTATTACTATTACTTCGGCTGCCACAACAACTTTCTGGAACCACAAAGATATCGAGTACAAAATCAACATCATTGATACTCCCGGACACGTTGACTTTACTGTTGAGGTAGAGCGTTCGTTGAGGATTCTTGATGGTACTGTGGCTCTTTTCTGTGCCGTTGGTGGTGTAGAAGCACAGTCGGAAACCGTTTGGCGTCAGGCCGAAAAATACGGCGTTCCGAGAATTGCTTTTGTAAACAAAATGGACCGCCAGGGTGCTGATTTCTTTAACGTATACAACGATATCAAAGAAAAACTAGGTGCCAATCCGGTTCCAGTTCAGATTCCAATTGGAGCAGAAGAGAAATTTGAAGGCGTTATCGACCTGGTAGAAATGAAAGCCGTACGTTGGTACGCCGATGAAAACACAGGTACAAGATACGCTCTTGAAGACATCCCTGCTGACCTGTTGGAACAAGCTGAAGAGTGGAAAGAAAAACTGGTTGAATCGGTAGCAGAAGTTGACGATGAGTTGATGGAACGTTATTTCGACGATCCGGATTCTATCACAAAAGACGAAATGCTGGCAGTGATCCGTAAAGCAACTTTGAAAGGAATTATTATTCCGATGTTGTGTGGATCGGCCTTCAAAAATAAAGGTGTTCAGCGTTTGCTGGATGCTGTTTGTGAATTCTTGCCAGGCCCGCTGGATAAAGGCGAAATCAAAGGTATTAACCCGGACACTGACAAAGAAGTTGTTCGTACGGCTAATGCTGATGAGCCGCTGGCAGCGCTTGCATTTAAAATCGCTACCGACCCGTTTGTTGGTCGTTTGGCTTACATTCGTGTTTATTCAGGCACTTTACATGCTGGTGATACTGTTTACAATTCTCGTACAGGGAAGAAGGAACGTATCTCACGTTTGTACCAGATGCACTCTAACAAGCAGAATCCGAAGGACGAGATCGAGGCAGGTGATATCTGTGCTGCTGTAGGTTTCAAAGACATCCGTACAGGTGATACATTGGGTGATATTAAGAACCCTATTGTACTGGAAAGTATGGATTTCCCGGAACCGGTAATTGGTATCGCCGTAGAGCCTAAATCGCAGAAAGATGTGGACAAACTGTCAAACGGTTTGGCAAAACTGGCTGAAGAAGATCCAACTTTTGTAGTAAACACTGACCCGGATTCAGGACAGACTGTTATCCGCGGTATGGGTGAGCTTCACCTGGAGATTCTGGTTGACCGTTTGAAACGCGAATTCAAAGTAGAATGTAACCAGGGTGCACCACAGGTTGCTTACAAAGAAGCCATCTCCAATTCGGTTGAATTACGCGAAGTATTCAAAAAACAAACCGGTGGTCGCGGTAAATTTGCCGATATCATTGTGCGTGTTGAACCTGCTGCGGAAGGTCATGTAGGTCTTCAATTCGTAGACGAAGTAAAAGGTGGACGTATTCCGCGCGAATTCATTCCATCTGTTGAAAAAGGATTCAAAGATGCACTGTCAAACGGTCCGTTGGCAGGTTTTCCGGTCGACAGCTTAAAAGTTACTTTGCTGGACGGTTCGTTCCACGCAGTTGACTCTGACCAGTTGTCGTTCGAGATTTGTGCCCGCCAGGCGTTCAAAAGTGCAACTTCAAAAGCGAAACCTGTACTGTTGGAACCGATCATGAAACTGGAGATCGTTACTCCTGAAGAATATATGGGTGATATCATTGGCGACCTTAACCGTCGTCGTGGTGAAGTTGCCGGTATGGAAGCAAAAGGTAACGCTAAAGTTATCAATGCAAAAGTACCACTGTCAGAACAGTTTGGTTATGTAACTGTATTGCGTACTCTTTCTTCAGGACGTGCTACGTCTTCGATGGAGTTTAGCCACTACCACGAGGTGCCACGTAGTTTGGCAGAAAAAGTATTGGCAGAATGTAACGGAAAAGTTGATTTATTATAATAATTATAACAATTTTCTCTTATGAGTCAGAAGATCAGGATTAAGCTGAAATCGTACGATCACAACTTGGTAGACAAGTCGGCTGAGAAAATCGTTAAAACCGTAAAAACTACGGGTGCTGTAGTAAGTGGTCCTATTCCACTTCCTACTCACCGCAGGGTTTTTACTGTTTTGCGTTCAACCTTCGTAAATAAAAAATCGAGGGAACAATTTCAGTTGTCTTCATACAAACGTTTGATCGACATCTACAGCTCAACCGCAAAAACAATTGACGCATTAATGAAGCTGGAACTTCCCAGTGGCGTCGAAGTAGAAATTAAAGTTTGATAAT
>JBKDZK010000830.1:0-2069 GCA_047971205.1 Draconibacterium sp. | reverse complement strand
AAATTCAACTCAAGTGCTGAAGCTTTCGAAAAAGTGAATTACCCATTCACTCCCGATCTGATTGTTTATTGCAAATCGAAATACATTTATATCGATGAAGTTGCCTCTCCTGAAGCAACATTCACAGCCTTCAAAACAAAATATGAAGCTTTTATTGCTGATTATGGATTTGCTCCAAAGGTTGTGTTTATTAAGGGCATCGGAATGTTGTCGATTGGCGACAATGCAGCTCAGTCGAATATCATAAAAGAGGTTTTCGAAGATGCCATGAAAATTTCCTGGCTGTCAGAATCGTTCGGGAGTCAGCATTTTATGACACCCGAGCAGATCAATTTTATCGACACCTGGGAAGTGGAGAATTACCGCCGCAAAGTTTCGGCAGGAGCAGCAGCCGGACGTGTTGAAAACAAAATTTCGATTGTGACCGGTGCCGCCCAGGGATTTGGAGAAGGGATTGCCCGTGTGATGAAAGAAAACGGCTCGAACATTGTCGTAGCCGACCTCAACGAAACAGTTGGTAAAGCTACCGCTGAATCGTTCAACGAAATAAAAAACAGCAGCCGTGCCCTGTTTGTACAAACCAACGTAGCTGATCAGGAATCGTTAAAAAACCTGATGCACCAAACCGTTTGCGAATTTGGCGGACTGGATGTTTTTGTAAGCAACGCCGGTATTTTACGGGCCGGAGGTCTGGAGGAAATGACACCCGAAAGTTTCGACCTGGTTACAAAAATCAATTATAACGCCTATTTCTACTGCACCAAAGCGGCTACACCGATTATGAAACTTCAGAATAAATACAATGCCTCATTGTATGCTGATGTCATTCAGATCAATTCAAAATCGGGTTTGGCCGGAAGCAAGAAGAACTTTGCTTACGCGGGTGGAAAATTTGGCGGTATTGGCCTTACCCAGTCGTTTGCACTGGAGTTGGCCCCCGATAGAATTAAGGTGAATTCAATCTTCCCGGGTAACTTTTACGAAGGTCCGCTTTGGAGCGATCCTGAAAACGGATTGTTTGTACAATACCTGAATGCCGGGAAAGTTCCGGGTGCTCTTACCGTTGACGATGTAAAAGCGTTTTACCTGGCGCAAGTCCCGCTTGGTAAAGGCGGTTCTCCTGTTGAGGTGGCACAAGCGGTTTTCTATGCCATCGACCAGGAAAATGAAACAGGACAGGCCATTCCGGTAAGTGGCGGACAAATTATGCTGAATTAGTTCATGACATTTAAAGCAATCATATTCGATTTAGACGGTACTCTGCTGCATTCGATTGTGGATATAGCAGATGCCTGCAACCATGTTTTGGAGCAAAACAATCTGCCAACGCATGACACGGAATCGTATGTCTCGTGGATTGGAAACGGGGCTGCCAAACTCGTTGAAAGAGCACTCTCCGACCATATAAAAAGTGATCCGGAAAAACTGGATTATTTCGTCCAGCGATACAAAGAATATTACCTCGCACATTTGATGGTGAAAAGCCATTTGTACGAAGGAATCGATGAAGTTCTTGCGCTTCTGAAACAACATAAAATTCCGTTTGCGGTAAATACAAACAAACCACACAGCCAGACCGTGCCGATCGTAGAAAATTACATGAAAGATTTTCTTCCTGATCTGGTATTCGGTCAACAAGATAATATCCCCAAAAAACCGGATCCCTTTGCGGCCAACCTGGTCGCACAGAAATTCAATATAAAAAGCAGTGACGTTCTGTTTGTGGGAGATTCCTATGTTGACATAAAAACAGGTAAAGCCGGCGGAATGCAAACGCTTGGTGTGACGTGGGGTTACGGTAAACCGGAAGACATGGAAGAAGCAGGTTGCGTTGATTTTATAAACAGCCCCGCCGAGTTATTGGAGATGGTAAAAAGAAGTACAAAATATTAATGGAGTGCACGATTTGAAATTAAAATGGAAAATACGGTGATAACCGACTCTCCCTCGTCTCCCTCTCTACGCGTAGAGAGGGACGATCCCGAGCACTCGGGATCAGGGTGAGTGCAATCACAAAACCATAAATTATTCAAGTCACGGCAAAAGAAAGAATTAAAATAAAAAACAGA
>JBKDZK010000829.1:0-4320 GCA_047971205.1 Draconibacterium sp. | reverse complement strand
TTCCTGTTCTGGTAATAACTGCCGGAATTGATATCGGCGACTTTATCACTTCGCTCGGGGTATTTAGCTCCACCGGTGGCGCGTTATCGTTTGCAAGTATGGCCCTGATCGGAAATATTGACGACGACAGCGACTGGAACTCGCAGGCCAACCAGATACACTACGAAATTAAGCTGGTGGAAACCACTACGCAAGTGGATACTTCGACACCATTTCCGCAGCCAAATGCTAACCGGGAAGTAGCTGATATTACCTTACTGCCTGGTGAAGTGCCGCACTATTTTCAATCACATAACCGGCCTACCTATACAAGCTCGGGCGAATTAAATGATTATACCATCGATCCGACCAAGGAAATTACCATTGCCCTGGCGAATGCTTTCCGCGAAAAGGTGCTCGACTTTTGCGAGCGAAAAAGTGGTGCTAAGTTCCTGTTGTTTTTCCGGAGAGTGGACACGAACCAATGGTACATTGTAGGTACGCTTGATCAGCCGCTTCGGTTCTCCAGTTACGAGGTGAAAGGCGATGCTGAAGCTTCGGTGGCTATCTGTAAATTTACTAACAAAAGTTTGCGCCAGTATTACAAATATGTGGGTGCATTAACTGCCGCAGCTGCCGATGTGGTTGCTGCCGATGCCACCACTGTTGCAGTTACTGATAACGACCGCTACCAGCTTACCAGCGGTACTGCAGCAGCTGCAGTGATCGATAATATATCGGGTGTGGCTGCTGCCGATCACGGCCGGGTAATTACGTTCTATGGAAGTGGAGGTGTCTATCCGTGTCAGATTGCCGACAATGCAGTGTTTACGCTTGCCGGTGGAACTACGTGAACCGGTAACGCCGGATCTAAAATATCGTTCCAGGTATTTGACAACAGTACGCTTGTTGAGGTGCTTGGTTCGCGTGTTCAGACTGCTTAGCGAAATTTATTTTTGTGCTTCATAATTTTCAGGTTTAGTTAGATTAGAATCGGAATCCCGGGCTGTTGAGTCCGGGATTTTTGCTTTTTCAAAAAACTTCCGTACATTTGAAGTGCTAAACATCTGTTATTTGAAGTTTTACCAAGAGGTCACATCGTGACCACGCTGCCCGCGCAGACATGGATTTTTTATGTCTGCAATTATTGATTGCTTTCGGAATTATTGTTAAAAATTGAATAACAATATTGGCGGCGCATCTCCCGTGTCCCGGTTGTAATGGCCGGGCGACCTCTTGGATTTTTCAGGGTGTTTAGCAACGGGTCGGGTGCGCCGTTCTTTTTTCGCTCCCACAAATGCTAAACAATTATGGAAAATCTAAAAGAAAACATCGCCAACTCAAAGGCGAAAAACGGGAACAACGTTCCCAAGCTCAGGCGTTACCAGGTAACGTATGTATTAACTTTCAGCAAACAAGTTTCGTTTTTGAAACATGCCGCCCATTGCCTCGAAACCACGCAGAAAATTCCCGGGCTGGGTAACTTCGAGCTACGGTCCGAGCAGTTTACACTGGTAACATCGTTTACCTCGCGCAACATCGAAGAGGTTCTTCCCCGCATTGCTGCTACGCTGGCATTCTGCCCGTCCATCGAAACGGTTGAACCGGTTTTGGTAGAAGAAAGCCGCAACAACCGCTACGTTAAGCTTTTCGAACCTTTAAAATAACGGAGGGTTTGAGCAATGGCAACCAACAGAAATAAAAACATGCGGGTGGTTTTTCGCAACAAAAAATGCAAGCGCATTGTGCTAAACTGTGATAAATCGCCTGAGCTCTTAAAGCGTTTGTACGATAGTGCCCAAACGGCAGTAAATGCAGTTTCTGACATCATCGATGGCAAGGCTTGCAACCCCGAAGCCAAAATGTCGAGCGCAAAAGATAATGTTGATATAGTTCGCCGTATTCTCACTAATTTTCCTGATTTTGTTGAAGATTTCAAGCGTTACGGCAATGGCTGATAACCGGGCTTAAATCAATATAGATTATCTTAAAATCCTTTCGGTACTTTCCGGAGGGATTTTTTGTTGACAAAAAAGGCCACCCTTACCGGGCGGCCTGCATCCTTTGCTTTTGTCGTCAAACAATAATTAAACAACGGATGATAATTCTTTTCCAATCTGGTGTATGCCTTCAATAATTTTCAGCCGCTTGTCTTCCCTGGGCTGCCGGTATCCGCTCATGTAGTGCCCCAGTTGCCGGGCATTAATACCTGTAACCCTCGATAGTGCTTCACGTGTAAGCACCCCGTTAAAATGGTGCAACAGCGCCTGTACCGATAATATAAATTCAATTTCGTAGTCGCCACTGGTAGCCCATTCCGGTAACTCGTCGCCATCAGCCACGCAGCCTTCAATATGAAACTGCAATGCCGATGCAAATTCATCTTTCAGTCCTTCCAGCGTTTTGTGGGTAGCCATTACAACGCCGCCAATCTCGCCGGTGCCGGCAAAGTAGTTTTTGTCCGAATAGTCAACTTCTACCTGTAATTTTTTCATATCCTTGCTTTTGTACAGGGGGCTTACCGCCACCCTGCCTGTTTAAAAATGCTGTTTAATAACTCCTGGCTCAGCGTTTGGCTTGGTTTGCCGTTCACTGTAACCTTGCCGCTTATTGTAGGGTGCTTAAATTGCCGGTGGCTCCCTTTCTGGGTATATAAGTGCCAGCCTTGCTCTTTCAGCATCTCAACAACTTCTTTAACCTTGTATTTTTTCATCCTGTAATTATTGTTTGACTCTTCAAAGATAGTGAAAATACTATCAAATACAAAATAAATGATACAAAAAATACTATCATTTATTTATTGTGTCCATTAATCGCGCCAACCGGCTCCTGATCTCCCGCCGCTGCGACTGTTGGCTTCCTGTTTGTCCTTTCCCAAATAAACCCGGGTCCCCAAATTGCTGATATGATTTCAGCAAAGTATAACCAGGCATTAATCAACCGCGAATTTATTTCGGGGCTGGCCACCGAAACCGCTATCGACATTTACAGCGTGCAGTCCAGCATTTCCCAAAACCATAAATCGACCGGTAAAATGTACCGTTATCTTTCAACCCGGCCGTTTACCGTTGCTTCAATGTCTTCACTTGTACGCCTAACCATGCCTTATCCCATCCGCATCCGGTACCAGGATATGAGGAATGACCCAAAAACCGGCAAGCCAAAAAAGAACTACCAACCCATCTACAACAAAATTGTGTGGGGATTCATTTACGGATACCTCTACAAACAGCTGATGTACGGCATTAGCCAGCAAATGAACGAGGCCATTATTAACCGCCTGCGGTCTGCGGGTTATAAAATGCAGTAGCTATGAGTAACCTGAACGACGATGTACGCAAGTTTATACTCGAAATAGAAGAGAGTAAGAACAACGGTGAAACACTGGCCCAACTCACCAAACTCCAGAAAGAAACAGCCAAGTACCGGCAGGAAAACGAAGAGCTGCAGAAAGTAATGGCTCATCTTGATGCCAACGGACTGCGAAACTCGCAAACCTTTAAGGACATGAATGCCAAGCTCAAGGCTAACAAAAAAACAATAGCCGAAAACGGTATTGAAATGAAGGGCTTGCAGAAGAATCTCGACCTGGCTTACATGAGCTCCGGGCAATTGAGAAAGCGGTCGCTCGAGCTCCGTTCTGCACTTAGCGCAACAAGCAAGGCAGCTAACCCCGAAGAATACAACCGGCTTGAAAACGAGCTGAAAAAAGTCGGGAAACAGATGGATGTGCTTAAAGGCAAATCAACCCAGGCGCAAGGTTTCATGAGCGGGTTAAAGGGTGCTGCGGGCGGAATACTTCCGGCTCTTGGTCCGGCAGCACTGGTAGCTGCTGCAGTGGCAGCCGGAAAAGAGATTTTTGACCTGGCCAGTGAAACCATGAACTATCGCCAGCAAATGCAAAAGCTCAGCGGAGAAAGCGGTCAGGCGCTGGCTGACCTTACGGCCAAAGTAGAGGGCTCGGCCAACACTTTCCGGAAAGGGTTCGACGAAATGGCTGTGGCGAACCACAACTTTGCACAAAGCATGGGAATCAGCGAGCAGGCTTCGCAATCGCTGATCGATAAAGGATTCATTGCCGGTGCCGATGCTTCAGGCGAGTTCCTGGATCGTCTCCGGGAATATGGTCCGCAGTTCAAAGCAGCTGGTATTGACGCCGAAACTGCTATTGCCATCATGACTCAGAAGGTGAAGTCGGGGATCTACTCCGACAAAGGATCTGATATACTCATTACAAATAGGAAGCCGAAAAATCGGGTTTAATAATGTGAAAATTATCAGCGAGCATATTTTCTAATTTATGGCCTACCCAACGTTTCTGGTCAAAGAAATCGATAACTG